>JAOAIJ010000001.1 GCA_026414765.1 Clostridia bacterium
TTATTAAGATATTGGGTGCCGATATTTTGCTGTGCCCATAGTGCAATCCTCGTCATAAACATGAAGGTATCTTTTCCCGCTTCCAGTCCCATGTTAACCAGTTCAATAGGGATATTGTCATCATTCATAATATCATTGCTATACCCGGCTATACTTAGAGCAGTACAGATTTGTTTGTTTATATTCCTGTCAGCAGTGCTAATGATAATGGTGGAGCTGTTAAAAGGTTTTCCTGGCACTCCTTTTGGTGTATTATCAGTCCAGATGTTATAATTGTTTAATTGGTCACCTAAACTGGCAAAGATCATGTGGTAAAAGCCGGTATAATCATCACCAGCCGTAATATATTCACTGTAGTCTTTTTCCGGTTTATTTTCAATAAATCCGACATAACTTCGGAAACAGTAATACAAGGCAGGAGGAGGTGTCCTTCCAATTAATACAATGGCTTCATCAGGTCGCAGCTTATACGTAAATCCAGGCGCTAAATAGTCAATATTGGCTGGAAAATTGTTGGGGTCACCAGGATTGTATCCTACTGGAGGCTCCTGTCCTTCTGACGGATTCTGGTTGGGGGCTGGCGGAAGGAAGCAGAATGCATAGGGAGCACCTACGTTGTTAGCTAAACAAGAGTCAACTTTACCTTCACTGCACAACTTTAGTATATCAACATAGCTGATTTTTCCTTCCTGAACAATAAAACCCCGGTTTTCTAATATTGAGATAAAATTTTTAATGCTTTCATTTTTATCAAAATGGAAGTTATTAATTGGTGTGCTGGGCAAATAGTAATATGGGTACATTTTTTGAATATTATATGTATTGGGGGATTTATTCATTTGTGCGTTAAAGTAATATGGACATGGATACTTAATATACATGTTGTTCAATCCTTTCATAGACTTTATAATGTTATTTTTTCTTCCCACCAGCCGAAGACTACTCTGGCCTGTACTTGCTCTTTACCTGGAGATAAAAAGAATAAAGCAAAGGAGCTCTCTGGAGGAATAATATACATGCCTTATAGCATATGTTTTTTAATTGCATTGTGTTAACATTAGCTGATTCTAAAGGATTATTGTCGGAGGAGACTTTGAAGTTTAAGGAGAAATTTGATAAACTCTAGTTGCTTGTACAAAACTTAGGCAAGCCTTTGTATAAGAGGCTTTGAGACTGTGAGAAGGAGTACAGAGCTGAAGGAATTCTTGTTCGGAATGCAAGCTTCAGATGAATTGGATAAGTGTCCCTTGTACCATAGCTGAAATTACAAAATTTGAAATTTTATTTGATACACTTATTACTCAGGAGCAGATTAATAGGGGGTAGAAGGGAGGAAACCTATTGTTGACTCTTTAATAGATTTGGTGAACAATAGAGAAAAAGTGAAAAAAGTATATTGAAGCAAGGCTGCAAATGGTCAGAGTGTCATTAGGTGCAAGTGAAAACAGCACTAAATTTTAGTGCTGTCTTATATCTCAAGCTCTATTTACATAAATACTTAATGTATTATAGTGCTCATTTATGTTTTTTCGTAAAAAGTATTGCACGATCCCAGATAACATCGTAAAGGGCTGGACCAACCTTAGTTTCTTTATCTTGATAAATTCTAAAACCTATATAAGCATCTTCATTATTATCAACTCCGTATGCACTTCCTAAGGGGTTGCCTTTGCTATACGGTATAGTAACAACATTATCTTTACCGGCCGTTCTTGCCATCTTGAATGAATAATAGTACTTGGTGTTTTCGTACCCTTCAGGGAAAAATTCAGCAGCAGAATTAGGAAACTCAACAGTATAGAATGATCCGGCAACGCCATTCCAAAGCTTTGCGCCATAGAAACTGTCTTGGCATAATCTTGCTTTTCCGGTCTTCTCATGGTTTATACCATATATGATTACAAAATCATCATCGGTTGTTAATTGGAAATTGTCTGTTTTTAAATATAAGGCATCGCTATTATCCCCATAAACGTTAACATCCTGTAGTATTCCTTGATAACCCTCTAATATCCAAATATTTGTGTCCAAGTCTATGTGATTATATTCCGAGGTTCCATACTTTTTAATTATCTCTTTACGTAAATAATTAATATCATTTACTGCATTGGGAACAATTTGAAATTCTGTGGGATCTGTTTCCCTTTTTTTTAGGGTTGGTATCGGCCAGTGGTTTCCAGTAGCGATGGGGATTTTAGGTGTAATTCGCAATACCTTGAAAAACTTATCAATATTCTTGATATATGCGTCGCCAATACTTTCTTGTACCCATAATTGAGCCCTCATAACAAAAATAAAGACATCCTTCCCTTTTTCTAATCCCATGTTGACCAATTCCATAGGAATGTTGTCATCATTTATAATTTCTGAGCTATATCCAGCAACGTCTAATGCATCACGGACTTTTTGATTAACATACATGTCAGCAGTACTAATGATGATTGTGGAACTGTTAAAAGGGTATCCACCCGATCCTTGAGGAGTACTATTAGTCCAGATTCCCAAATTATTTACTGTATCACCCAGACTTGCAAAGAGCATGTGGTAGAAACCAGTATAGTTATTTCCTGCTGTAATAGCATTGCTGTAGTCCTTCTCTGGTTGATTCTCTACTAAGCCACGATAACTTCTGAAACTAAAATAATAGGCTGGGGGAGGCGTTTGACCAATTAGAACAATAGCCTCATCAGGTCGCAGCTTAAAGGTGGCGCCGGGTAGTATGGGATTTATATTGGCTGGATAATTATTGGGGTTATTAGAATCATATCCTATTGGAGGTTCTTGTCCTTCGGCTGGATCCTGGTTGGGAGCTGGCGGAAGGGTTAAGACTGCATATGGAGCATTTGCATTATTCCCGAAACAAGAAGGAACTTTACCTTCACTGGCTAGCTTTAGAATATCTATATATTTTAGTTCTCCTTCTTGAACGATAAACCCGCTTTTGTTCAATATTGAGACAAAATTACTTATGCTTTCGTTTTTATTCAAATTGGGATTATGTATTGGAGCATGTGGCAAATAAGTATATGGATAGGTTTGGCGTATATTTTTTGCATAGGATGTTTTATACATTAGCGCGTTAACGTAATGTGGGCATAGAGGCTTGCTAAACATATTGATAACTCCTTTTATAGAATGCATAATATTATATGCTTTAGCTTAGAAGATGTGCTTTAGCTTGAAGTGAGGCTATGTCTTATAGGAGCAATTATTTTTGACTACAAGAGAATTTTTACATAAATGCATGACTGTATAAGTTTACAGAAAATACATATAAGGTTAACTACATAACTTGACAGAATATGGCAGTTAACAGAAATATGTCATTTTGCGGAGAGGTATAAGCTCACGACCCCCGTCCCCCTTAGACGACCCCCTTGAATATATTAGATGATATTGCGTTACAGTATCATCTAATTGCTAAAACGCAAGTCGTAAATTTAAGGTACAGCTTACTGATATGGTGGGCTGTCCCTTGCTATTGACAAAATTGAAATTTATATTTGTGTGTAAAAGATTATCAGTATCGCGATATTCAGAAAATCTTAAGATTTTATCAAGTAAAAAGCTATAAAATGGATTTTTGCTTCGTGGTATAATAATTATGGGGATATATACTTAAAGAAAGAAGATGAAGCTTTTGGCTGCAAATATTTTAATAGTTGATGATGAACAAGCTATTGCCGATTTGGTTGAAGTTTATCTGAAAAATGAGAACTATAATATCTTTAAATTTTATAACGGCAAGGATGCCCTTAACTGTATTGAAAATGAAAAACTGGACCTCGCCATTTTGGATGTCATGCTTCCCGATATGGATGGTTTTTCAATCTGCCAGCAAATCCGGGAAAAACATAATTTTCCTGTTATCATGCTGACTGCTAAAGAAGAAGAAATCGATAAGATTACCGGGCTGACATTAGGTGCGGACGACTATATCACTAAACCGTTCCGGCCTTTGGAACTTATTGCCCGTGTAAAGGCACAGCTCCGAAGATTTACCAAATATAATTCTGCGGGGCCAAACCAGGAAGAACACTTGATTGCCTTTTCCGGCTTGGTATTGGACATGGATACCCATGAATGTATGCTGAATGAAAAAAAGCTATCTCTTACTCCTACAGAGTTTTCAATTCTTTGGGTCCTTTGCTCCAATCGTGGACGGGTGGTCAGTTCGGAAGAATTGTTCCATGAGGTATGGGGAGATAAGTATTTCACCAATAGCAACAATACAGTAATGGTTCATATCCGGCATTTAAGAGAAAAAATGCACGACAGCGCAGAGCATCCTAAATACATCAAAACGGTATGGGGGGTTGGCTATAAAATTGATAAGTAAGAGAGACAAAAGAAGGAATGATTATACAAAATTAAAAAGGACAGTATTTTTTCGAATGCTCCTTATTGTTTTTGCCACGGCTGCAACTGTTTTCTTCCTGCGTTTTGTAATTCAAAAAAACTTCAATGTTGGGGATAATATTGTACATTTTTTAAAGAATACGTTCTTTTTGCGCGATAACGTTGCTTTAATGATTTATCGGTTTGTATTTTACAATAATATTGATGTTATTACACTTATAGTGATTCTCATATCCTTGGTTATCCTGCTTAAATTTACAATTTCTTGGTTTACAAAATATTTCGATGAAGTCATTGCTGGAATGGATAGACTTGCTGAGGAATCTGATGATGAAATCACATTATCACCTGAATTGGATTTTATGGAAAATAAGCTTAATCAGATAAAAAGTAACTTGGAAAAACAAAAGAAAGCCGCGCTTGATGCTGAGCAGCGCAAAAATGATTTGGTAGTTTACTTGGCTCATGATATAAAGACGCCCCTGACCTCCGTAATAGGATACTTAAGTCTTCTGGATGAAGCTCCTGATATGCCTCCTGAACAGAAGGCAAAATATGTCGGTATTACCTTGGAAAAAGCTTATCGATTAGAGCAGCTTATAAATGAGTTTTTTGAGATTACAAGATTTAACCTTCAAACTATTGTTTTGAATAAAGAAAAAATCAATTTGCTGTTCATGCTCCAGCAGATGGCAGATGAATTCTATCCAATGCTGACTCCACAGGAAAAGCAGGTGTCCGTCAATGTGCCTGACGGACTCACTCTGTGGGGAGACACAGACAAACTGGCTCGTGTATTCAATAACATTCTGAAAAATGCGATAGCCTACAGTTATGAAAACAGCGTCATTGATATTTCCGCTCAGCAGCAAGATAAAAATATTATTATGACTTTTACGAATCAAGGTAATCCTATCCCACAAGAAAAACTGGAAACGATATTTGAGAAATTTTTTCGGCTGGACACATCCCGGTCTACCAATACAGGCGGTGCCGGGCTTGGACTGGCTATTGCCAAAGAAATTGTAAACGCACATGGAGGCAATATTTTCGTGCAAAGTAAAACAGAAAAGACAGTCTTCACTGTCGTGCTTCCACAAAAGCAAGAAAAGGACAAGTTATCTGCTTAAGTCAGATAGCTTGTCCTTTTCTTAATTAAATAAAGATCTTAAGAATGGGTAAATTTAAAATGAGTTATATACAAAGAACATACCGGATAATGCTATTTTCCATAACACTCCATACTTTTTCCAAATACATGGAAGCATAAATCCAAGAGGTATAAAAAGCAATGTATTTTCTATGTATGGGCAAATACCCTCTGTAATCCAACAAAATGGAATCAGATTAATCTCATCCAGTGAAATATTCAACTTTTTGCAACTATAAAGATGCAGTAGTATGGCAAAGAACATGTATGTCACAGTGAAACTCCAGATACCGTTATAAAAAAGGTAAGTAGAACTTTCCTATTCGTCATAAGAAAATCTTAAGGTGTTCATAAGATGGAATTCCAACATAGCTCCCTGTTCTGTGGTTGAATAATATCAGCACAGAAGAAGGAGTTGTTTTATTATGATACGAAAAGTAAAAAAGAAAAAGTCAGGGATACGCATATTTGTAGCACTTCTGTTGATGGGTGTGATTGCTGCTTTTGTTTACAAATCCAACATTACTCCAGGAAGACACCAAATATTTGAAAAAGGATATGACGATAAAATCTCGTCATATCCTTCTTTAAAGATGACACCCGGTTCTTTTGATGATAGCACAGCGCCGGTTCCTTCATCAAAGATAGAACCTAATCCCTCTGTTCCTATATCTTCAGACAAGCTGAACAGTTCTAATGCGATTCTGATCCGTTTAAAGGATCATACCATCCTGATGCAAAAAAATAGCGAAGAAAAAATCTATCCGGCTTCTTTGACGAAAATTATGACGGTCATTGTCGCCATAGAGAATCTGCCTGAGCTGCAGGGAAAAATCAAACTTCCCAGTTCAATGTTTCAGGAACTGTACAAATCGGATGCGACCATGGCAGGTTTCCAACCGGGCGAGCAGGTAAGGGCAATCGATTTGTTATACGGAGCAATGCTGCCAAGCGGTGCGGAGTGTTGTATTGGGCTTGCTGATCAGATTGCGGGATCAGAGCAGGATTTTGTAAAGATGATGAATCAAAAGGCGGCAGATCTCGGCATGAACAATACCCACTTTGAAAATGCGACTGGACTTCACAATGAAAACCACTACACAACAGTCAAAGATTTGGCTGTTCTTTTGAGTTACGCGCTGCAAAACGATACTTTCCGCGAAATTTTCACTTCATCCCGCTATTCCACGCAGCCTACGAATAAACATCCCGACGGGATAACCTTTTACAGTACAATGTTTAAAAAACTCAGCGACCCAAGTATTACAGGAGGAAAAATTCTGGGAGGAAAAACCGGATACACCGATGAGGCTGGTTTGTGTCTCGCAAGCCTCGCTAAAGAAGGTAAGCAGGAATACATTTTGATTACAGCTGGTGCCAAAGGAAATCACAAATCCGAGCAATACAATATTACCGATGCGTTGGCTGTATACAACAGCTTAAGAAAAGAATAAGTGTGAAACCAAATCCGAAGCTTCTAAATGAAAATATGGGCTTTGATATGAAATATCAGGAAAACAAGGAGTGATTATATGAAAAGAAAAAAGTTGCCGTTTTATTCGGCGGATGCTCTACAGAGTATGAGGTGTCTCTCCAATCCGCCTATTCTGTAATAACAAACTTAATCCCAAAAAGTATGAGGCCATATTGATTGGCATCACCCGGTAGGGAACTTGGTTGAGATTTTTTGGTTCCTCAAAAATATAACTCTTTACAACTACGCTACTCTGTGTTACTATATACTAGTAGTTAGTAATACTGCATACAAGTTATACAGAATAGCTAGGGGGGATTACGCTGGAAAACCTTACGGAAATGCTGAAAGGTGTGTTGGAGGGCTGTGTCCTTGAAATCATCAGCCACGAGGAAATCTATGGTTACGAAATTACGCGGCGGCTGAACGCTCTCGGATTTTCGGACGTTGTGGATGGGACAGTTTATACTATCCTGGTGCGGCTTGAGAAAAACAAGCTGGTGGAAATTACGAAAAAGCCATCCGATATGGGGCCGCCGCGAAAGTTTTTTACACTAAACGACGCAGGGCGCAAGGAACTACAGAAGTTTTGGGAAAAATGGGAGTTCGTATCATCAAAAATTAACGAGTTAAAGGAGAAGAAGTAATGAATTTCTGGGAAAAAATAACGGGCAGCGACATGACTAAAGAATTGAAAGCTTTTGAATCGCGAGCCAAAAAGCTGCCGGCTGATTATCAAACGGCATGGGAAAAAATTAAAACCAACCTTTTGCCTCACTCAGATTTAACCGGTCGCAACCTCATGCCAATTCTTGACAGTGCGCTTGGTATGCTCGAAGAAACGGCGGCAAACGGTCAGAGTGTCCAAGAGGTTTTGGGTGACGATATCAAAGGCTTCTGTTCAGCGCTGGCCGGCGAAGAAGGGGCAAAGTCTTTTCGCGACAAGTGGCGCGAGCAACTCAACAATAATATCGCTAAAAAATTAGGTAAATAGGAGGATAAAATGAGAATACAAGATATCATCGAAGGCAAAAAAGAGTGGCGAGCGCACGTGGCGCGTGTCAAAGCGCTCCCGCAAGATTATCAGATTGTTTATAAAGAGATTCAAAAATATCTCTTTAAGGTCGGCCCTGTTGAGCTAACCGACGGGATGGGTTTGCTCTCGGGGATTATCGATCTTTTTGAAGAGGGCGCGGCCTTGGGGAAAGACGTGCTCGAAGTGACGGGAAGTGACGTAGCAGCTTTCTGCGACGATCTAATCAAAGATTCAAAAACTTACGCTGACATCTATCAAGAATCTGTTGACCAAGAAGTTAACAAGGCCATGAAAAAGGTTACGGATAAAGCAAAGTAAAAGGGGGATATCGGGATGGAAAAAGCAATTGATGTGAAAGTTCTGCGAAAGTCTTTCAAGGACACAGAAGTCCTAAAGGGCGTCGATTTTGAAGTGAAGCGAGGTGAGATTTTCGCCTTGCTCGGCTCCAACGGCGCGGGCAAGACGACGATTGTTAAAATCCTCACCACGCTGCTTAAACAGGACGGAGGCACCGCCATCGTAAACGGATTTGACGTCGCGTCAAAGCCCGACCTTGTACGGCAGTCGATCAGCCTGACAGGGCAATTTGCCGCCGTGGACGAGATATTGACCGGGCGGGAAAATTTGATCATGATCGCAAAGCTGAGGCACCTCACCAATCCGCGTCAGGTCGCGGATGCTTTACTGAACCGCTTCGGCCTGACCGAGGCCGCTGACCGCAGGGTTTCCACCTATTCGGGCGGTATGCGCCGCAGGCTCGACA
>JAOAIJ010000002.1 GCA_026414765.1 Clostridia bacterium
TTCTTAAGCATCAAGAAACCCCCTTGTAGATAATGTTTGCGTCACATTCATTATATCATACAAAGGGGTTTTTTGATAGGCTTGTATAGTATTTTATTGCATTATTTACAATATTTATTTAAAGTTTTTCAGTGGTTTCGAACCGTCCCCTCGCTTCTAGGACTCAAGTGTTTAAATCAAGTTGTAGCGTTTTAACAAATCAGGGATGATAGTTTTAGAAATCATTTGCATATTTTTCATATCTAGCATATTAGCTGGAATCGGAATATTTAAGTCTGTAAGTTTTTTACCATCCAACATTTTTGACGTAGAATCCAACAATACTCTTATGTCATAGCAGGAAGCAAACACTTCGGGTACACCTCTGTCTACATCTAGCAGAGTATACACAGCTTCCATTGCTGTTCTTACAGAATATTCTGTTGTAAATACTGTATCGCGTACCGTATCAGCGAACTGCCCTATAAAGGCAAAGTTTGTGCAGCCTTCTGGAACAACCTTTGGTCTGTCACCTTTTGCTCTTGGCATGAAGAATGCAGTTATATATGGCATTATACATGGAATACAATGGGCTGATTTTGTTGCCATATCATGAATTTCGGACTCCGGCACTCCTAAATGGTAGAGCCATTCTTCAGTAATCTCAATTCCGGTACATTCTCTCATTGGTTTTTTAATATAGTTTCCTGGAACATCCACAAATAAACCGTACACCCAAACAACAAGCTGATTTTTAGGCTGATTTTTAAAATGAGGCTGACGATTTAAGGTATAGCTCATAAGCCAATTAGAATCTTTTGCTGTAACGATACCGCCTGTAACTACCTTACCGCTAAATGGATCTCTCTTACAAACCTTTTCAATATATGGAGGTATTCTGTCATCAAGGGTAGTAACTGTGGCTGATTCCCAAGTCGTTGCCTTTGTATTTGTACAGAATTTATCAGGGCGACCAAAGGATGTATCTTGATTTGCAATATTTCTCCAAAGCTCCCAGCAGCCGCCAACGGAATCATTAAATTCTGGGGCATGATTATCATCACCTGTTGTAGAATTTTCTGTGCAGCTTCCGTTAGTAACAAATACTAAATCGTCTTCTATAAGGTCAATGCAATCTTCCTTGCCGCCGCGTTCATAAATGATTTTAGTAGCAACCTTTTTGTCATCTTGAATGTCAAAAATAACATTTGTCACCTTGGTATCATATTGAAAATCAACACCATGGGCTTCAAGATATTTTATCATTGGAAGAATCAATGATTCATACTGATTATATTTTGTAAACTTCAAAGCAGAAAAATCAGGAAGTCCTCCGATATGGTGAATAAATCTTTGAACATACAGCTTCATTTCCAAAGCACTGTGCCAGTCTTCAAAAGCAAACATTGTTCTCCAGTATAGCCAGAAGTTGGAGGAGAAGAATTCATCGGTAAATACATCTGTAATCTTCTTATCATATAAGTCTTCATCACGGGTCATGAACAGCCTTATTATTTCCATAGAAGCCTTTTCACTCAATGCAAATTTCCCATCAGTATGGGCATCCTGGCCTCTATTTATGGTTGCTCTCATAAGTGAATAATTTGGATCTTTCTTATTCAACCAGTAAAACTCATCTAAAACAGAGGCACCTTCAGTTTCAAGAGAAGGTATGGAGCGGAACAAATCCCATAAGCATTCAAAATGGTTTTCCATTTCACGTCCGCCCCTTATTATAAATCCCTTTTGAGGATCATTTATACCATCACAGGCACCACCGGCAATGTTAAGCTCCTCCAGAATGTGAATGCGTTCCCCCTTCATCTGACCATCACGTACTAAAAAACATGCAGCAGCTAAAGATGCTAAACCTGAACCTACAAGATATGCTGACTTTCTATCCACATCCACTGGTTTTTGTGGACGAGCAAATGCTTCGTAATTTCCATTGCTATAATACATTTTACAACCCCCCAAACTTATATTTGTTCTATATGCCTATAATAAAAATTATTAGGGGGATTCACAATGGACAATAGTAATGATGTGTTGAGAATTTAAACACATCATTACTATTGTAAAAACTTTATACAGAACACGTAAATTGTCTATACATGACTGCCGGTTCTGAAATTTTCAAGTGCTTTGATAATATCGCCATGAATAAGAATGCTTACCCGTCCTATAATATCTGATGGGATTTCTCTCATTCCCTTTTTAATCCAATCCAACATTAGTCCTACAAAGGCATACTTATAAAATTTAGCAATAAATGCCTTATCATCATCTCTTACATTTATACCTGCGGATTTTTCTGCAATAACGTCAAATAGAAGGCGATATGTTTCTTTATAAAGGTACTCTTCTAGGTGTTCCCGGTTAAGAGAATGATATGTGTTTATTACAAAAGCTTTGTTTTCTAGTGCATACTTAAAAATATTCATAAAACCCTGCTGCCATGTATCATATGTTTTTTTATCGCCAAGTGCCTTTGTTGCTTCGCTTGTATAAATCCATTCAATAAGATCATATATATCCTTAAAGTGATAATAAAATGTTTGTCTATTAACTTCGCAGTCTTCCACGATATCAGTAACAGTAATTTTATCCAAGGTTTTTCTCGCTAGCAGCTTTTTAAGTGATGTAGCAAGTGCTTTTTTAGTTGTTTGCGCCATATATATCCCTCCAATAAAGGATAAATAAATCAGAATGCCTCAAAACATATTATATAGCCTTTATTACCGTTCAGCTATATCCCGTAAATCCTTTTACAGCTGTATCACTATCCTCCGCAAACATACCAAGCATAAAGCCCCTGCCCAAGAGTCCTGGAGGATAGCTTGATTTCTATAGTATCCTTGGTATGTAATCAGCAACTTCCAGTTTTTGTACTGTTGTACTATGAAAACAAAAAGGAAGCAAGAGAACCGTCCGAAACCACTGAAAAAGTGCCATTTTCATGTAACTTTTAGCCAGTAAATTTTACCTTTAACAGAAATATTCGAAATTTTTACCATACAGTAATAAATAACGTTAAAACGAGAGGGTAGTAGGCTTGCTATCCTCTTTAAAT
>JAOAIJ010000003.1 GCA_026414765.1 Clostridia bacterium
GGATTGGTTGTGGTACTGTGGAAGCATCCCAGAATCGACACGATCTTATTGCCGTTCACGCCGGTATCTTCACGCTTGGCTGCTGCGCCAACGTGTCCGCTGAATACAAATCTGATATTTGGGTATACCTTTACAAGGTTATCATACAAGTATTGAGGGGAATTTGAGCCGTAACCCCCGTTAGACTGATTAATGGAGCCGTCGCCATTCAGATATGAGTGTGTCTGAATAATCACATTATGGTCCGGATGATTCTGTACAACACCTTTGGCCCAATTAATGGCTGCAGTACGCGGCCAGAGCTCCAAACTAAGCACCATCCATTTTTTCCCTTCAGCTTCGAAGGTACGATAGGAGTTTTCCACCTTATTGGATTCAAACGTCACTATACCGGGAAACCGTGACAAAGGAACAGCGGAGTTGAAAGCAGTCGTGTTACGAACATTAACTGAGGCATCGCCCGGCGCCGCACTGCCGCCTACTCCCGTCGCTGCCGTGTCATGATTTCCGAGGGCCGGAAGGTATGGAATGCCGGCACTGCCCAACACTTGCAAGCCTGTTGCTATAATCGGCATTTGGTCGGCATCGTGCGCAGGCCAATTTGCCAAGTCACCGGTAGCGAGAACATAGCGCAAATCCAAGGTACTTTTGTTGTTAACCAGCCACTGCGTACGGTTTTTGAACCATTCACCCGTGATAGCCGCTGAATTTGTCACTTCATTTTGTGTGTCAGGGATTATTGCGATTGTAAATTTGCCATCCACGACTGGGTCTACCGCCATTACTGGCGTGAAATTTACGACTGTGAGCAGAAATACCATACAAAGTAAAAGCACCAGCCCCTTAGCTCTTTTGGGCTTTGAAAAATTTGACTTACCAGAGCGTACAAACATACTAATTACCTCCTCGTTTTTTTAGTTGTGTAACATTCTTACCGCAGTAAGACACGACTTGACCATGCAGGAGCAGACCTGCAAGGTATCAGGATTTCTAGGCCGGCTTCACCCCCTTTGATTATAAAATTCAGTTCCTTCGCTCATATGTCATCACCTCCTTTCATAAATACAAGCTGATAAAGACTGAGTCAGTGCCCAACTTGTCCACATGTCAAGCACCAATTATTTTTCTAATATTCAACTTATAAAAAGGAAAATGTTGTAATATTCTAGAAATTCATACTACTTATTTTGATGTTTTCAAAGCACATTGTAAACTGCAAAATGGAAATATTTCTATAAATACAACTTTAAATTGGAAATATAATGGAAATGCAAAATTTTAGATAAGCCTGCTAAAAGGTCATAATTGTTCTAATAACCGAGCTTTCAAGCAACTAAACAAAAATTTTCCTACAAGCAAAAAAGTCTTCACACAATTGTGCAAGACTTTCTGATAAACTGCTGCTTCACTTACTCTGCATCTTTCTATATTACTGTAATCATCCTTGTACCTTCAAACGATATCTGCGAATAATCCTCCTTCATATATCTATAACCTTTAAAACATCATAAAACACAATTCTATGCTCTATATGAAAAACACTAATCAAGTAATGTTTTTGGAGATCAACGTAGAATGTGTTCATTTATATCACTCCCATGTATTTCTTAAAAACATTCAAATAGGGCAAACACAAGGTTTGCCCTACATTTTACTGAATAATCTGCAACATTTTTCCATATATATTTTTTAAAATAACTGTCAATTATCCTATGTCAACTTTCAACTGACTTCACCCCACTACCTGATTTTCACTTATCATATTTGCCCATTTACCGCACTTGTCTCCCCAACGTGCGATTACTTCCCCGTTCGAAGCTATTTCTATGACTTCACACATATTTGAGCAATCACTGCACTCTACACTTTTTGCTTTGTAATCGTTCTGAGCTGTTTCAAAACCATAAAAATTGGTTTTGAATCCTCCACCAGCCATTTTTTCCTTTGCAATCAAAGCTGCTCCGAAAGCCCCCATGACATCATGGTATTCGGGGATTATGATCTTTTTGCCAAGCTGTCTTTCAAAAGCTGCTACAATACCCACATTGGCAGCAACACCACCTTGAAACACGATTGGCTCCTGAATATTCTTACCCTTGCCGAGATTATTCAGGTAATTCCTTACCAAAGCTTCACAAAGTCCGTTAATTATATCTTCCATGCTATGTCCGGTTTGCTGCTTATGAATCATGTCGGACTCGGCAAAAACTGCACAACGTCCCGCAATTCTCACAGGTGAATCGGATTTCAAGGCATACCCCCCAAACTCCTCTATGGGTATTTCAAGCCTTGCTGCCTGTCTATCCAGAAATGATCCTGTGCCGGCGGCACATACTGTGTTCATAGCGAAATCATACACAACACCACTTTTAAGAATAATTATTTTAGAATCCTGTCCACCTATCTCCAAAATGGTTTTAACACCCGGAACCAGTTTTTGGGCTGCAACAGCATGAGATGTTATCTCATTTTTCACTATATCTGCTCCAACTATTATACTGGCAAGTTGTCTGCCACTTCCCGTTGTTCCTACACCCTTGATATTAATATTCTCTCCTATGAGTTCTACCAATGCATTCATACCATTGCGTAATGCATTTATTGGTTGTCCGCTTGTTCTTAGATATAGTTTTTCAATAACCTTATCATTTTCATCTATAACTACAAGGTTTGTACTTACTGAGCCAACATCAATTCCCAGATAATAGCCAGTTTCCCTCAAAAGCTGCTCTCTCCCTTCTCTTTTCCAACAAATCAATAAATGCTTCAACCCTTGTAAGATATCCTGCTTCACCTGTCATTTCATCAATAATCAAAGTTAAAACCGGAATATTGTAATCCTTTTCAATAGCAGGCAAAATACTTTCAGCAACTATCTCAGGCATGCATGTAAGCGGATATATCTGTATTACCCCATCATATCCATTCCTAGCGTAAAGGATTGTATTTCCTATAGTTTCCTGAGCATGCCCCCCGATCATGGTTCCCAAGTAAGGCTTTGCTGCTTCTGCATAGCTCATATCCCTCGGTAGGTGCAATGCATTCTTAATAATATGGTCTATAACCCATTCACTGACTGTAACCGACCGGTCTACTTCGATTCCCATGTTCCCAAGTTTAATGTCAATATTGAAGCTTGTGTATGAATCTATAGTTGTGTATATTTCTCCAACAATTCCAACCTTTAATGGAACACAATCCCTCTCCATCTCTACATTCTTCAGTTCGTTTTCCGTTTCCCTTATCAGTCCTTTTATTTCCTTGGAGCCCCTTATTGCTTTTACATTATTGAGAAATGTCTTATAAATTTTATCAGTAGTGCCCTTTCTAATTTCCCTCGGTCTTACCTTATAGCTTAGTTTTTCAAGTTCATCTACCATTCTTGAAACTTGCGCTGTATTTTTTATTGCTTTCAATAACACTGGTATATTAAGTCTTCCTGAAAGTTTTTTTATTCGGTTCGCCAGCTCTTTTATTCCCTGATCCGGCATTTCAAGAGTGATCATATCCATCTCATAACCATTATCTCTCAGTATTTCCCTCTGTATTTCACAGTAATACCCAAATCTGCAAGGACCACAACCACCAGCCATCAGGATAGTATCAGCACCATCTTCATAAGCTTGTACGTAGTTTCCCAAATTAATCTTAAGAGGAAGGCAAGCAAGTTCTGGTGCTAATTTTGTTCCTACTTCCAAAGCCTTCTTATTATTAAATGGAGGAATTACGTAATCAACCCCTAAATCGTCCAATAATGCCTTTACAGTAACGTATGTATTACCCATGTGCGGAAATGTCAGTTTCATTTTTGCCCCTCCACCTTATCATATCAATAAATGCTTCCAGTCTCGTATCCATACCGGCTTCACCCGAATGCTCATCAATAGTGAGGATGGTCAGGGGGATATCCCGTGCCCGTCTTAATTTCCTTTCTGCCAGATCAGCTACAAAAGAATCTATCCCGCACCCGAATGACATAAGAAAAATAACACCGTCAATATCCTGTCTGTCCAATATATGAAGAGCACTTCCCATTGCCTTGCTCCCAAAATTCCAAAACATCCTTTTATTTAGCGTGCCTGACTTTTCGTTAATCAAGGATTCGTCCATCATATCAACTGTAATGACGTTAACCCCATATCCTTCAAGTTTGCACAGCATATCCATATTTAAATAACTGTCATAAACATTATATACATGGCCTATAACTGCAACATTAAGTTTTCTCCCGTCATAAGGTAAATGCTTGTTGATTTTTCTATTTGATGTCCCGAATGGATTTGTACCATTTTTTATTTTTGCCTTATGCTCGTTATATGCTTTTAACGCGTTTATATAGGCATTCTCAATAGTCTGTCTGGAGTCAGTAAAATACTTACCTGCATCCAAAGCTGCTTTTAGTGAATTACTTTTAGATTTCCTCATATTAACTTCGACATCTATAATCTGAGGAAGATTGCTGAAAGTATGCCTCACCATATCCGGAAGGCCTCCGAACTTAGGACATATATATTCATTTTTCGAGACACTTGTAAATCTGGGAATAAACAAATAATCCACTTTATCCTTAATATTAATTATGTGCCCATGAAACACTTTCACAGGCAGGCATGCCTCATCAACACACGATTTTACCCCGTCATCCAGTATTTTCTTTGTTGTCTGATCGGAAACAATAATCTCTGCTCCCAATTCTTCAAGGAATGCTTTCCACAAGGGATAATACTGGTAATAGAACAACCCTCTTGGAATTCCTACTTTTTTTCCCAATTGTCAACACCTCGAAAGATATTATTAGCTTTTGACAATTGAATTATTCAAACAGCTTTCAATAATAAATCCAAATACTAAACATTTGTCCTTATCCGGATAAATTTATTGGAATAGTATTGTATTTGCTAAAATACTATATTAAAATAACAATATTATCTAAAAAATATTGTTATTTTCAAATTTCTTCAGATTAAGCTTCCTTACCCAGAACCAAATGTTCCTTATTGCAAGTATTGCAGTTATAATTATTACCAATAATGTAACCGCTTACATAACACTAAAACAAAGGAGTTGGCAAAATGAAAAAAAGAGTTCCACTATTTATTGTTTCTGCATTAGTGATACTTGTTGTAGCAGGTATTATTTTGCAGCAGCTCGGGGTATTCTCACAGAAGGAAGTCGTTGATACGGCAAAGTCAAAACAGGCTGTCACAACCGAAAAGGGTAAGGATACCGCAAATACAGCTGAAGAAAAAATAAGCGAAAAAGTAAGAATAGTAAAGGCAAATGAGTTTATCGACATCGATGACAAAACAGTAAAATTTCTCTTCAAAACTGAAAAGGATGCTACTGTTGAGTTCTATGTAGGTGACTCGCAGGATAATCTACAGTTGGTTAAAACAGTCGACAAATACAAATTTCAATCCGGCCTCATACTTGACTGTTTCAAACCGGGTCAGAAATACTATTATCAAATAAAGTCCAAAATCAATGGGGAAATGAATAAAACCCCTGTATTATCCTTTGAAAAGTTGGCTGATACAAAAACCGACAAAATAGCTGAGTGGGCAAAAACAGCTGTTTTTTATGAACTTCAGGTAATGAATTTCTATGATGGTAATGGTGATGGTATAGGTGATTTTAAAGGTCTAAAACAAAAGATCAACTATCTGAAGGAACTAAACATAGATGCTTTGTGGCTCATGCCCTGTTTTGATTCACCAAGCTATCATGGGTACGATGTATCCGATTATTATAAAATAAAGCCTGATTATGGTACCATGGAAGATTTTGAAGCGTTCCTCAAGGAAGCACACGATAATAACATCAAAGTAATTCTGGATCTGGTAGCCAATCATTCTTCTTCTGAAATCAACTGGTTTAAAGAGTCAGAGGGTAATATAAACAGCGAATACAGGAATTATTATACTTGGAGCGATCCTTTCGACGATACCAGTGAAGCCGGTCCTTTGGGTACAGCATGGCATACAAATAATAATTCGGACTACTACTATGGAGTTTTTTGGTCTGGAATGCCCGATCTGAATTACAGGAATCATGTTGTAAGAAGCAAAATGAAAGAAATAGCTAAATTCTGGCTGGATAAGGGTGTCGATGGTTTCAGGCTGGATGCTGCCATGCATATAGATAATAAAGACAGAGATGTCACACATAATTGGTGGCAGGAATTCAACAGTTACGTTAAGTCCGTTAACCCAAATGCTTTTGTTTTAGGAGAAAACTGGACTGATACAAGTACAATAGCACAGTTTGCAGATGATCTTGATTCCTCATTCAACTTCCCTCTCAGAGATACACTGTTAAGGGTAGCAAACGGGGAATACTATGATATTCTTGAAGATATCCACAGCATGTATGAATCGTATGCAGAATATTCAACCAGGTCATTTGATTCGACCTTTATCTCCAACCATGATGTGGGCAGGCTTCCCTCGGTGGTAGGCGGCGATACTAAAAAAATAAAGCTGGCTGCATCCTACTTACTGACTTTGCCTGGAACCCCGTTTTTATACTATGGTGATGAAATCGGCCAACAGGGCACAAAACCTGATGAAAACATCAGAGAACCTATGGACTGGTATGCTTCTGCAAAAGGTACCGGCATGATTGATAATAATGAATGGTCAAAAAGAATCGGCAATAGTGCTTCATTTGCATATACCCTGCCTAACGACGGCGTTTCAGTAGCTGAACAAAGGAAAAAGGCTGATAGCGTATTAAATCATTACAAGAAACTTATAAACATAAGAAAACAAAATCCGATATTCTTTACAGGTGACTATAAAAAGGTTGATACTGTGGAAGAAACTTATGGCTATGAAGTCTCCGGAAGTATCCTGGTTGTACATAATATGTCAGCTGAATCTAAAAAGAGCATAACCTTGAAAAAAGACTCAGTTGACCTGTTTACAGGTAAAAAATATAAAGCAGGTGCAAATATCAGCATCACCCCGTATGATACAGTGATATTCAAATACGCCGGTTAAGTCTGCTGAAGTAGTGCAAGAACTGTTTAGCAAAAATAGCTTATAAAGTAATACAAAAGGGAGACGGTTAACCGTCTCCCTTTTGTATTACTTTATATTTGATGTAATATTATGCTTTGTTGTCGCAGCCTAATACGTTTACAATTTTCTTCTTAACAAGTTCTTTTATTGCAGCTCTTGCAGGGCTGAGGTACTGTCTTGGGTCAAAATGGCTCGGATTCTGAGCAAAGTACTCTCTTACTGTTCCTGTCATAGCAAGTCTCAAGTCTGAGTCTATGTTGATTTTACATACTGCCATAGAAGCAGCTTTTCTTAACATTTCTTCAGGAACTCCCTGTGCACCAGGCATATTTCCGCCGTATTTGTTGATCTTCTCAACAAACTCAGGAATAACTGATGAAGCACCGTGGAGTACTATTGGGAAACCAGGAAGTCTCTTAGCGATCTCTTCCAGTATATCAAATCTTAATTTTGGTTCACCCTTGAATTTAAAAGCACCATGGCTTGTCCCAATAGCGATAGCCAATGAGTCAACACCTGTCCTCTTAACGAATTCTTCAACCTGGTCAGGATCAGTGAAAGCAGCGTCCTTGTCAGATACGTTTACATCATCTTCTATACCTGCAAGTCTTCCTAATTCTCCTTCTACAACTACACCCTTATCGTGTGCATAGTCAACAACCTGCTTTGTAAGCTTAATGTTGTCTTCGAAGGAATGGTGCGAACCGTCGATCATAACTGACGTAAATCCGCCATCTATACAAGATTTACAAAGGTCAAAAGTATCACCATGGTCAAGGTGCAAGCAGATTGGAAGACCAGTTTCAATAATAGCAGCTTCTACAAGCTTCATTAAGTATGTATGATTTGCATACTTTCTTGCTCCTGATGATACTTGAAGAATCAATGGAGCCTTTACTTCCTTGGCAGCTTCAGTAATACCCTGTACTATTTCCATGTTGTTAACATTGAACGCACCTATAGCATAGCCGCCTTCATAAGCTTTCTTAAACATTTCGGTTGATGTAACTAATGGCATTTCAAACACTCCTTTGTCAATTATATATTAGCTATTTTAGCATACTACAATTTGTTAAGTTTTTATCATAATAATTTTACCAGATTTATCTTCAAAATCAAGCCTAATTTTAAAATTAACGCACTATACCTGCTAAATCAACCTCTTACAGTATCTGATTTTTGCTGCAAGTTTATTTAATATTTACTTCTTACCACTGTTTAATGCATTCTCAACAGCTTCCAGTATAACCCTGCTGCTATTTGAAGCACCCGAAATGATATCAACATCCAAAGACTGTTTATCCAGCACTTTTTGAATTATCACCTCTGCCGGTCCGCCCTTGCCATTTTTATGCTTAACCAACTCTATATCCTCAATTCTGTGATCTTTTACAGTAACTTTTACTTCTACGTTTATAAACTCGACATCACACACGCCTGTATAAATACCATCATTGACTTTACTCAAATCAACTTTTTCTATCTTTATTTTGTTAACATTTTCCTTATAACTCCTTACTGAGGCTATATACCTCGCACCAAAAACTGCGCCTCCCAGAATTACAATCACTACTGCCAGAATAATTATTCTCTTGATATTTGACATTAAAAGCACCCCTAGTTTAAGTATATTAATATGTTGAACACAAGCACTATTGTCAGTTCTGATATATGTCAACATATTTCTCAAATTATATCAGAATGTACCTTTTTTTCATAGTTGGAATTGCATTTTAAATGCTATTATGGTATATTTTATTTTGATTGTGCAGAATTACTCAGTACGCATATGATAATAATCTTCCGCCTCTGAGTAATCAAAAACAAGCAAATTTACATAATTATATTGAATTAAGAATTTAAAATTCTCAATTCTCATTATTAATTTTAATAAACTAAGGAGGTACTCGAAATGGCAGAATTAAAGGGTGCTGCTATATTTGGTCAGTCAGGTGGACCAACATCAGTTATTAACGCCAGTGCAGCAGGTGTTATTCAAGAAGCTCTAAAACAGGGATGCATTACAAAGGTTTACGGTGCAGCTCACGGTATCAAGGGTGTTCTTACAGAACAGTTCTATGATATGAGCCAGGAAGATTCATATGAATTGGATTTATTAAAGACAACTCCTTCATCAGCTCTTGGTTCAGTACGTTACAAGCTTAAGAAAGCTGAAGAAGATGAAACTGATTATAAGAAACTCTTGGAAATTTTCAAGAAATATGATATCAGATATTTCTTCTATAATGGTGGAAATGATTCCATGGATACTTGCAACAAAGTCAGCAAATATATGCAAAAAGCTGGTTATGAGTGCAGAGTAATGGGTGTTCCTAAAACAATAGACAACGATCTTTGGGGAACTGATCACTGCCCTGGTTACGGAAGTGCGGCAAAATACGTTGCTACTTCTACAATGGAAGTTTACCATGATGCAAGAGTTTATGATACAGGAATGATAACCATTCTTGAAGTTATGGGAAGAAACGCAGGCTGGTTGACAGCAGCTACAGCTTTAGCTGCACATAAAGGAAACGGACCTGACCTTATATACTTGCCTGAGCTTCCTTTCGATATGGACAAATTCCTTGAAGATGCATCTGCAATCTATAAGAAAAACGGTAAGGTTATAGTTGCCGTATCAGAAGGTATTAAGGATAAAGACGGAAAATATATTTCAGAATACGGTTCAAACCTTGCACAATCAAAGGATTCTTTCGGACATGCTCAGCTTGGTGGTCTCGCAGCTACTCTTGCAGCTATCGTAAAAGAAAAAACCGGTGCCAAGGTTCGTGGAATCGAATTCAGCCTGTTGCAAAGATGCGCAGCTCATGTTGGTTCATTAACCGATGTTAACGAATCCTACATGGCAGGTCAAATGGCTGTTAAATATGCAGTAGAAGGTATTACTGACATGATGGTTGCTTTCGAAAGAGCAGCCGGTCCTGAGTACAAATGCAGTATAAAGCTTATCAACCTTACTGATGTTGCAAATACTGAAAAGAAAATACCAAGAGAGTGGATAAATGAAGCAGGAAACGGACTTAATGAGAACTTTATAAACTATGCACTTCCGTTAATCCAGGGTGAATCTCAGCCACCTTTGGAAGATGGATTGCCAAGATTCGCTAAGTTAAAGAAGGTTCTTGCTACAAAATAATTCTATATTTAAAGGATATACAAAAAGGGAGTAGTTGATTACTCCCTTTTAATTTTACCGTATTCTTATGCCTTTTTTCCGCAATTCGGGCAATAAACTGCGGCTTCATCTATCTCTGACATGCATCCTGAGCATTGCTTCAGATTTTTTATTTCAATTAACTTCAGTTTCTTTTCTTCAATACTTTTTTCAAGAGACACTATCTCGTCACATTTAATACTGATTTCGGCTTCAACCGCCTTACCTGAATTGTAGCCGTCAAATACCGATTTCCCTATATCGAACATAATATTTTTGATTTTATCTTCATCAGATTTTATTGCCAGATTAATCTTTGTTGCCTCTAAAAAATCACTTGATGCTCTAACCGCCGTTCTTGTGGCATCCTTAAACTTCTGCCGGAAATTTTCTACTAATGACATGTGCTTTTCTCCTTTCATAATACAGACCGGTGTGATAATCTATCTCTCAACATACAACCCGGTTGAACTTTATTCCTTTATTCTACATTTTATTATATTTTCCTTTTAAAAGCTCATTATTTTTCATATTTTTTTTGATTGACAATATAATTTGGAATAAATTATACTATATATAGTGTTGTAAAATACATTACCAACAAAATATATTAATCCATACAACTGGCGGAAGTGGAGTTTACCACAGGGAGTATGGTATGTAGCCTGAACGATTATGTTTCAAAAGCGACATTGAATTTGCCGACCGCCTGGGCTTTATCATATTTGCCTGGGTGGTTTTATTATTTGAATAAAGGGTAAATATGAATTGAAAAAATTATCACCGGTTTTACAAGGGGGTTTTATCAATGTTTGAAAAGGCCTGGAATGGATTTATACCTGGAAACTGGCAAGAAACTATCGATGTTCAGGATTTTATAAGTAAAAATTTCTCATCTTATGACGGTAATGAAGATTTCCTTATGGATTCAAGTGTCCGGACAAAAAAGCTCTGGAGCAGGTGTAAAAAGCTTCTTCGCGATGAATACCTTAAGGGCGGAGTTCTGAATGTAGATACGAAAACAATCTCAAATATAACAAGTCACATACCCGGTTATATTGATGAAAGATATGAAGTTATAAAAGGTCTTCAGACGGATAAACCTCTAAAAAGAGCTGTCATACCTTATGGGGGCATAAGGATGGCAAAGCAGGCTTGCGAAGAATATAACTTCACTCTCTCCCAAAGAACGGAGGAGATTTTTGAAAAACACAGAAAAACCCACAATGACGGGGTATTCAGCGCATACACCCATGAAATGCGGAATGCCAGAAAAAGTGGTGTTATTACCGGATTGCCCGATGCATATGGACGTGGAAGAATTATCGGAGATTACCGGAGAGTTGCGCTTTATGGTGTAAGTAAACTCATAGAAGAAAAGAAAATGGATCTAGATAATCTTCTTAATACGGGAATGTCAGAAGAAATCATACGTTTGCGGGAAGAAGTTACAGAGCAGATAAATTCACTAAACGAGCTTATAGCTATGGCTTCATCCTATGGCTGTGATATATCACGCCCGGCAGAAAATGCACAGGAAGCCATTCAGTGGACATATTTTGCTTTCTTAGGATCCATTAAGGAAACGAATGGAGCAGCTAATTCACTTGGCAGAGTCAACACCTTTTTTGATATATATATTACGAGGGATCTGGATAATGGAATACTCACGGAAGCCGAAGCCCAGGAGCTCATTGATCAGTTTGTAATAAAGCTCCGGCTGGTAAGACACCTTCGCACACCGGAGTATAATGAGTTATTTGCCGGAGACCCTGTATGGGTAACAGAGTCATTGGGTGGGATGTGTGGAGATGGCAGACATATGGTTACCAAAACCTCATACCGTTTTCTGCAAACTCTGTTCAACCTTGGTCCTGCACCTGAGCCCAATCTGACAATACTCTGGTCCGAAAAGCTCCCTCACAGCTTTAAAACGTTTTGTGCAAAAGTTTCCATGGTCACCAGTGCTATCCAGTATGAAAATGATGATATAATGAGACCGGATTTTGGTGATGATTACGGCATTTCCTGCTGTGTATCGGCAATGCGTATCGGTAAAGACATGCAATATTTCGGTGCACGCTGCAACCTGCCAAAACTTCTCCTTCTGGCATTAAACGGCGGGAGGGATGAGATAACCGGAGAGCAGGTAGGCCCTGAATTCGAGCCCTATACTGAAGATTATCTTGACTATAAAAAAGTGCTTGCAAAATACCAGTATATGCAGAAGTGGCTGACTAAGCTCTATGTAAATACCATGAATGTAATTCATTTCATGCATGACAAATATGCTTATGAACGCCTCATGATGGCCTTGCATGATACAAAGGTCGAAAGGCTTATGGCTTTCGGTATAGCAGGACTTTCAGTCCTTGTAGATTCCTTAAGTGCAATCAAATATACTTATGTCAGAGCGATAAGGGATGAAAGAGGACTCATTACAGATTTCGAAATAAAAGGTCATTTTCCTCAATTCGGTAATGATGATGAAAGAGTGGACAGTATAGCAGTAGATATTGTAAAAGGCTTTTACAACGACCTGAAAAGGTATGGCACTTATAGGAATGCAAAACATACACTTTCTGTTCTTACAATTACATCTAATGTTGTTTATGGAAAGAAAACAGGCTCTACGCCGGATGGCAGAAAAAAGGGTGAGCCTTTCGCACCCGGTGCCAACCCTATGCATGGGCGTGATAAAATGGGTGCGCTTGCAGCACTGAATTCGGTTGCAAAAATCCCGTATGAATACTGCAAAGACGGCGTATCGCTCACACTGACACTTATCCCGAGAGCTTTAGGAAAGGACACGAAGTCCAGGCTTAATAATCTCGCTGCACTCCTGGACGGTTATTTTGTGCAGGGAGGGCACCACATAAATATAAATGTACTAGAAAGAGTAGTGCTTGAAAAGGCAATGGAAGACCCTTATAACTACCCTCAGCTTACTATCAGGGTTTCAGGCTATGCTGTGAACTTTATCAGGCTGACGCCCCAGCAGCAGAAAGAAGTTATTGCCCGGACTTTCCATAATGCCATGTAATAACTGAAGAGGACAAAACTATCTTTTAAAAACGGTTTTGTCCTTTTATATAATCTTATCTTTACCTACTGTGTCAATCACACGGAGCACGCAAAATCTTCTGATAGTAAACCAGATCCAGCAGTTTTCCAAACTTGCTGCCCACCTCTTTGAAGCAGGCACACCTCATATAGCCGTTTTTTTCAAAAAGCCTTATACTGCTGTTGTTTTCTCCGCATATACCTGCTATAAGGACATGTATAGCATTCCGCTTCGCCAATGTTTCTATATGCCTTACAGCCAAACTACCTATTCCCTTGCCTGTATATCCGTTTTTCAGATATACCGTAACCTCTGCAGAAATATTATAAGCTTCCCTTTTCCTGAATTGGGTTAGTATGCAATATCCGCATATTTCAGAATCATTTATTATTACAAAAGCCTTATACTTTGGATTTTCAAAGAATACAAGGTCTCTCATCCCGGCTTTATCCAACGGCTTTATATGAAAAGTGGCAGTTGAGTTGAGAACATAATAATTATAAATGTCCAATACAGCATCAAGATGTTCTTCTTTTATCTCTTCAAATACTACTGCCTGCATTTTTGTTACCCCCTGACTTATTACGGAAACACAGGGCAGCCTGCAAGTGCCCCTACACTTTATTACTTATTTTCTTTTCTTTTTCTTTTTCATTACCGAATATCCGAATTTGCCCAATACTTTGTGCAGAGTCCAGTATTCTCCATGTGAATAGCATATTAAGTCTGCCTTGCCCAAGTGCATTTTCCCCTTTTCATCCATTAACCCTTCATCTACGTTTACTGCTACAATTTCACCTAAAAACATATCGTGAGAACCCAGCTCTATCACATTTTTCACTACACACTCAATATTAACCGGACTTTCTTTTATAAGTGGCACACTGACCTTTGAAGCTTTTTCCGGTGTCAGCTTTGCAGCCTCAAACTTATCAACGTCCCTACCGGATTTCACACCGCAATAGTCAGTAGCAAAAGCAAGTTTTCTACTTGTAAGGTTTATAACAAACTCACCTGTTTCTTTAATCATAGGGTATGAGTATCTTTCCTTCCGTACGGATATCGATACCATGGGTGGCTCTGAATTTATAGTACCAACCCATGCCAGAGTAATAATATTGTTTCTTCCCTGTTTGTCTGAACACGTTACCATTACAGCAGGAACCGGATTCAGGATGGTTGAGGGTTTCCATATTTGTTTTGCCATAATAACCGCCATTCCGCCGCTGTGCACGGCATTAATTTAGTATAATTTATTAGCTTACCATACACAGCAAGAAATGGTAAGCTGTTAACTGTATTATCCTAATCACCTTTATCCTTGCAAAATATATTAACCGGACACTCGTCGCACCTCGGGTTTTTATTAAGACAGTATTCTGCTCCTACCCCATCAATCTGCGCATGAAAGTCATTAAACAATTCTACATTATGCTCAAGATTATCCATAAAGAACTTCTGCATTTCTCCATAGCTGGTATTTTTATTAAAATACCCCAGTTTGCCAAATACCCTTCTTGTATAAGAATCCACAACAAATATAGGCTTTTCAGCAGCATACAGGATGATACTATCTGCAGTTTCCTCACCTATACCATATAATGAAAGCAATTCTTTTCTCAGACTATACAAATCCTTATCGAAGAATTTGTTCAAATCACAATTGTAATTATCCATCAGGTAACTGCAAAACACCTTTAACTTTTTTGCTTTCTGTTTATAAAACCTTGTTGCCCTAATCAGATTTTCAAGCTTTCCGGTATCTATACTGGATATCTCATTGATGCTTAGTAAGCCTTCCGCTTTCAAATTATCAATTGCCGTAGTAACATTCTTCCATGATACAAATTGAGCCAGCAATGCCCCGATAATCATTTCAAATCCGGTCTCGGCCGGCCACCAATTCCTGTGACCATCCTTATTATACATCAAATCGTATATTTTAAGTAAATCACTATTGATTTTTTTATTCACAGATAGCCCTCCATTTATATCTCTTATGTTTCTCCCCCTGCTTATCATACCCTGATCCATGGTATACCAACTCTTATACAAAAATAGCCCGCTGCTTGCAATAATTATCATACACAACAAACATCAAGTATTCAACCTTTCATTTGACAGTATTGCTATAAAGCAGCTTTTTCTCTATAATAATATCAAGAACTCTTTAAACGTATTATCTATTAATTAACAAAATTTGCACAAAAGAATAAATTAGGGGGTCATTCCAATCAAGAAGCACTTTTCACTGCTCATTGTTGCAGCAATTATTGCATTATCTTTTCCTGCGTCAGCAACCGGAAAAAACGAATTGATTTTTAATGGAAAGCAGCTCTCTGTAAGCACAAATACGATTTCTGTAGACGAAGCAGAAATGGTACCTTTAAATACCATGGCTTATCTTACCGGTATAAATACTCGAATCAATCCAAAAGAGAAGACTGTTGTTTTAAAAAATAATAAAATTGATCTTGAAATAGAAATAGGAAGCAGTCATATGATAGTAAATGGCGAGGATGTAGATACAGGTATTGCTATTCCTTTAATAAACAATATTGTCTATATTCCAGCTGACTTTGTAGAAATAGCCTCCGGTGGAACAGTAACCTGGGATGGAAAGTCAAAAAGAATGGCTTCTGTTATTGACCCAGATTTATATTTACCTGATTCTGCATCGGATAATACAGCCAGTAAAACTCAGAAGTTAAGCATAAATATCAGTAAGTCTGCATTTATCGGTAATCTTGTACTGGTTAACAAATCCAATCCTGTATCCGATAAGTTTATACCTGACGGTCTCATAAGCGCACTTGATAAGAATAAGAAGTACCTAATACCTTGCAAGACCTCCAGTGTTAAACTAAAAAAAGAAGCGATGGATGCTGCTGTAAACATGTTTAAAGCTGCAAATAACGCAAAGCTCAAAAATCTTATAGTATCAAATGGTTACAGGTCATATGGCCTGCAAAGTTCTTACTACAACAAAAAAATCAATGCATATAAAAAGATTTATACTGCAAAGCAAGCTGTGGAAAAGGCCTCCTTGATAGTTGCTCCCCCGGGAAAAAGCGAGCATCAGACAGGATTGGCAATCGATGTCACTACAAAAAAAATGCTCAAATCCAAGCAAGGATTAACTCAAGGTTTTTCATCCACACCAGAAGGCAAGTGGGTTAATCAAAACTCCTGGAAATATGGCTATATTGTACGCTATCAGGCGGATAAGACAAAAATAACAGGTATAATATCCGAACCCTGGCACTTAAGGTATGTAGGTCTTCCACACTCGGAAATTATGAATAAGAAAAAAATGTGTCTTGAAGAATATCTGGAGTACATTGCTAAATCGGGTCATATTTCATTCAAAACTGTTTCCGGGTCTGAGTACGAGATATTCTATATAAATGTGCCTGCCTATATAGAAACACTATCCTTAATCTATACGGCCAAAGAGAAATATGATGTCTCTTCATATGGAAAGAGTGGTTTTATTATAACTAAAGCAGTAAAAAAATAGGATGTGACTCCACATCCTATTTCACACCTATATCATTACGTTTCCAGTTTGCTGTAACGATGTTCAGCCAACGCAAATAGTCCGATTGCTGACGGTATGGTTAACAGAACAGTAATTACTATAAGGCTAAGATATACTGTTCCTTCGGATAAACCTAAAAAAATCAGGAGCATGGAAATACCAAAGAGGATTCCCATCATAAACATTGTCAGAAGAATACCGATCAATCCGTTAATATTACGTTTTACAGCCTCCTGAGGATTAGTCCATTCGAGCTTCGGTCTTATCACATCTATCATAAGATTTAGTACAATCAAGAGCACAGATGCAAGAACGGCAATCACAAACAGGATTAAAACCTTGGTTATGGCAACATTCAAAAATGCAATCAGAACAATACCTGCGATAGCAATACCTATTGCCTCGACAGCTACGCAGTGAAATATTTTTGCAAGCACCTGATATTTGGGGGAAACAGGAATCATCTTTGATATCCAGAACATCTGCCCTTCCCTTGATATGGATGTATTCGCTATAATATTCAAATTGGCTCCAAACAGCATTATGCCAAGCGCTCCAAGTGAAATATACATGCTATATCCAGGGTTTTCCATAATCATAAGCATCTTTTTCCCGACTTCCTTGTCTGCAATAAATGGCATTATCACCAGGAACGGAGCCAATACCATCCCAAAAATCCCATTCATTACATAAATGGGCGTTCTGATAAAAAGCTTCCATTCCTTACGGAAAAGTGCCATAACAGGACTTGCCTCAGCTGACTTCTGCCTTGCACCCTGTTTTTCCGTAAGTATTCTACGTTTTCGCACAGTCTCCTGACCGGAAACGAAACTCCTGTAGAATACCCGGTTTCCAAGCCACATAAGCGCAATATACAGTAATACTGATACTGCTATAAACAAAAACAAGTAAGCCAGCCCTTCTGTACCTGATTTGGTTATTCCGTATGTAGCCCATAAACTTGGAGGAAATTTTTGTCCGATGCTTTCGATAATCTTCGACTGTGTTGCCATTAGGTTGTCAATAAACTCCTGCTCGTTTCCCTTAGGCATTCTTTGAAAAAAGAAATTAAATCCTACTGCTGCAAGCAGTCCGAAAAAACCTCCGACTATAGTCAGGAGATCTTTGCTCTTACGTACATTGACAAACCTCATCAGGAGAAGAACGAAAAAGGCACCGATCAACAGTGGAATTGCCGGCATTGTAAGAAATACTACCATACTTTTTACCCAATAAATAAAGCTCTGATCTGTACCCGTTCCATATATTATGAAAGAAGGAACCATAAACAGAAAAAGAATCAGATATTCACTAAACATAATAACAGCAAATTTGCTGCCAAGTACCTGTGATGGCTTTAAAGGCAATGGTATCAGAATATTAAGATCCTTGGCAAAATAGAACGAGCCAATAATGAGAAATATCCCGAATATAAGAATAACCAACTGTCCGCCAACCAGCGACAGGGTCAATACCAGCTCAGGTTTGTTTAAAAGCTTTCCTGCTGTAAACAAGCCATACATAAACAAACTTATCATAACCATTAATGTACCGATTCCAAAAAGTGCACTAATACCTATCAGTATAGGTTCCCAGAGCCGCTTTTTTTCCTTGGTGATTCGGTATTTTAATGCAGATATTCCAAAGTGAATATTCAACGCCGTCTTAAATAAAGTAATAAATGTTTTCATCCTTCAGTCAACTCCAAAAAGATTTTTTCCAGAGATTCTGCCTGATCTCCCTGTCTTAATTCCTCCATGGTTCCCATTGCAACCAGTTTTCCCTTGTTTATAATGCCTATTCTGTCACAAAGTTTTTCTGCTACCTCCAGCACATGGGTTGAAAAGAATACTGTGTTACCCCTTTCACAGTGTTTTCTCATTAATTCCTTTACAAGATGTGCTGATTTTGGATCAAGTCCTACCATTGGTTCATCAAGTATCCAAACAACAGGGTCATGTATCAGGGCTCCTGCAAGAGCTATTTTCTGCTTCATACCGTGTGAAAAGCTTTTTATAAGGTCTCCAGCAGCATCTTGTAAACTGAACATTTCAAGAAAAGTATTCATGCGTTCCTTTCTGACCTGTGAAGGAACCTGATATACATCCGCCATAAAATTCAGGTATTCAATACCTGTAAGCCTGTCAAACAAATCTGGATTATCCGGTACGTAGCTTATACTTCTTTTTGCTTCGATTGTCTGTTTTTGGTTATCAAAACCATTAATAATGATGCTGCCTCCATCAGGATTTAAAAGCCCTACAATCATTTTGATAGTAGTAGTTTTACCTGCACCATTCGGGCCTAAAAATCCGAATATTTCCCCCCGCTTTATTTCCAGATTCAGATTATCAACAGCTTTAACCATACCTTTATTGTAGCTTTTAGAGAGGTTGTTAATGCTAATCATGCTGTGCCTTCCCTTCATTTAGTTTTAGTCGTTTCCATAGCACCTTGAATAATCTTACCAACTTCTAATTATACCATATGTGCCTATCGATCTTTTATATTTATTACGTTTTAGTGTAGGAAAAAGTTCATTAACAATCACAAATTACACCATACCTCTTCATCAGCGCCTTACATGCAGGAATATCAGCCTCTGCCCAGTCATATATCAACAATTCGTCAATATCGACCCATTCAAGCTTTACATGTTCCTTTAAAACAGGTTCACCATGCAGAATTTCACATTCATAAACATGCAGCATGATTTTGTTTTCTCCTATTTCAGAACTTCCTGCAGCCAGAAAACCATTTACCTTTATTTCGATCCCTAATTCCTCCTGCATTTCCCTTTTAAGTGCATCAATATGTGTTTCACCTTTTTCAACCTTACCTCCTGCAAATTCCCACTTGAGGGGTGACTGCATAGCAGCAGACCTCTGTACTGCAAGAACTTTATCATTATTTACTATTGCCGCACCAACAACATGTATTTCACTCATGCACAATCCTCCTAGAAATTATTGCCCGCCCAATATGTTATGTCGACTATATATACTTCTGGATAAAAATAACCAAACTAAAAATAATGGAATAAAAAATAAAGAGGCCATGATTTTACGCAGTAGAATCCGACCTCTTTAATAATATACCTTTGCACTAATTTACATATTTTGTTTTTCCTTCAACTTACCTCATGCTTATTTCTCAGGGTAGTTTTCTCTCTTTTGATAGTGAGTATGCAAAAGGTCATGAGATTTATGGCTACCCGGCTTTTCAAAGAATTCATCATAAAGCATCTTAATTTTAGGATTTTCATGTGATTTCCTTATTGGAGCTTCACGATCTTCCTCATAAATTGCCTTTGCTCTTTCTTTTCTGAGATCTACCCAGCTTCTGACCTGTGCAGGCTGTATAGGCTGACCTCCACCATTTACACATCCGCCCGGACATGCCATAATTTCAACAAAATGGTATTCTGCCTCTCCTTCTTTTATACTCTCAAGCAGTTTTCTTGCATTTCCAAGCCCATGTGCTACAGCAGCCTTCAGCTTCATACCGCCAGCTTCTACAGTGGCCTCTTTAATACCTTCCGTACCCCTTACAGCTTCATACTCAATCGCTGCTACCTTACCGCCGCTAAGGATCTCAGCTACAGTTCTGAGAGCGGCTTCCATAACACCGCCTGTTGCACCAAATATAACTGCTGCACCGGTAGCTTCTCCCATAGGATCGTCAAAATGTCTTTCAGGAAGTTCCGCAAAGTCAATACCTGCTTCTTTTATCATCTTAGCCAGCTCTCTGGTAGTCAATACAACATCTACATCTGCGTACCCAGTTGAAGAAAGTTCCGGTCTCTGAGCCTCAAATTTCTTAGCTGTACAAGGCATGATTGAAACAACAAATATCTTTGAAGGATCTATTCCCATTTTTTGTGCATAATACGATTTTAATACAGCACCAAACATTTGATGCGGTGATTTACAGCTTGAAAGGTTATCAAGGAATTCTGGATAGTTATGCTCACAGAACTTAATCCATCCCGGACTGCATGAAGTTATCAAAGGCAGCTTACCACCATTCTTAATTCTTTCAATGAGCTCCGTACCCTCTTCCATGATTGTGAGATCGGCAGCTGTGTCTGTATCGAATACCTTTGCAAATCCAAGGCGTCTCAATGCTGCAATCATATTGCTTGTTACCCTTGAACCGATTGGCATTCCGAATTCCTCGCCTAAAGCAACTCTTACCGCAGGAGCTGTCTGCACAACTACATGCAGCTCCTTGTTTGCAAGTGCTTCCCAGACTTTATCTGTATCATCCTTCTCACGAAGAGCCCCAACAGGACATACATTTATACATTGTCCACACATTGCACAAGGAACCTCGTTCAGTGATTTACCAAAGGCAGACGATACTATAGTCTTAAAGCCTCTTTCCATTGTGTCGATTACTGACACAGTCTGTATGTTCTTACACATACTTACACAACGCCTGCATAATACGCATTTGTTTGGATCTCTGACTATAGAAGGCGATACTTTATCCAAAGGAAGTTTTGCTGATTCACCCTCAAACCTTATATCCTGTATGTTCAAATCTTCAGCAAGCTTTTGCAGCTCACAGTTTCTGCTTCTTACACATGTAAGGCACTTCTTCTCATGATTTGACAGTATTAGCTCAAGAGTCACCTTCCTTGCTTCTCTTACTGCCGGAGTCTGAGTATTTATAACAAGTCCTTCCGATACAGGATACACGCATGCAGCCTGTAAGCTTTTTGCCCCTTGTATTTCAACTACGCACATTCTGCATGCGCCAATTTCATTTATTTCCTTAAGGAAGCAAAGTGTCGGTATAGATACGTTTGCATGTCTTGCAGCTTCCAATACCGTATAATCCTTAGGAACCTGAATCTTTCTACTGTCTATTGTAATACTTACCATTTCCATTTTTCACACTCTCCTTCCATTAATGATTCTTGAATATTGCCTTGAACGGACATTTCTCCATACAAGCGCCACACTTGAGACATTTATCCTGTTGTATTACATAAGGTACTTTCTTTTCACCGCTTATACAGTTTGCAGGACATACTTTTGCACAAATGCCGCAGCTCTTACATCTTTCAGCGTTAATTACAAATTGCGTCATTGACTTACAAACTCCTGCAGGACACTTTCTCTCATTTACATGAGCCATATATTCATCTTTGAAGTATCTCAAAGTACTGAGTATAGGGTTAGGGGCAGTCTGTCCCAATCCACAAAGTGCAGATGCCTTTATGTTTTTGGCCAGAATCTCAAGCTTTTCTATATCCCCTTCTTCACCTTTTCCTTCTGTAATTCTTTCCAGAATTTCATACATTCTCTTTGTACCTATACGGCATGGAGGACACTTACCACAGGATTCCTCAACCGTAAATTCAAGGAAGAATTTCGCAATATCAACCATACATGTATCTTCATCCATTACGATAAGTCCACCTGAACCCATCATGGAACCTATCTGTATCAATGAATCATAATCTATTGGTGTATCTATCAACTCAGCAGGTATGCACCCGCCTGAAGGTCCGCCCGTCTGAGCAGCCTTGAACTTCTTTCCGTTGGGAATGCCACCGCCGATATCATATACTATTTCTCTGAGAGTTGTACCCATAGGAATTTCAACCAATCCGGTGTTGTTTATCTTACCGCCGACTGCAAAAACCTTGGTACCCTTACTCTTTTCAGTACCCATGCTTGCAAACCATTCCGGACCTTTAAGGAAAATTACCGGAATATTAGCATAAGTTTCAACATTGTTCAAAATTGTTGGCTTTTGCCATAAACCTTTTACTGCTGGGAACGGAGGTCTTGGTCTCGGTTCGCCCCTCTTTCCTTCGATCGAAGTCATCAGAGCTGTTTCTTCTCCACATACGAAGGCACCTGCACCCAACCTGATTTCAAGGTCAAAGCTAAAATCTGTTCCAAATATGTTTTTACCGAGAATACCATAATCCTTAGCCTGATCTATAGCGATCTGAAGTCTCTTTACTGCAATCGGATACTCTGCTCTAACATATATATATCCCTGATTTGAACCTATCGCATAACCTGCAATAGCCATTGCCTCTATTAATGAATGAGGGTCTCCTTCGAGAACACTTCTGTCCATGAATGCTCCAGGATCACCTTCGTCAGCATTACAGCAAACATATTTCTGATCATTCTGGGATTTGCTTGCAAACTCCCATTTCAGACCTGTAGGAAATCCTGCGCCACCTCTTCCTCTAAGGCCGGACTTCTTAACAGTATCTATTACCTCTTCAGGCTTCATTTCGGTTAACACTTTGGCTAAAGCCTTATAACCGTCATATGCTATATACTCATCTATTTCCTCAGGATTTATAATTCCACAGTTCCTTAAGGCAACCCTTAACTGTTTTGTAAAGAAGTCTACACCCTCAAGCGACTTTGTAATATCTGCCTGTTCTTTATCACCAGCAAGTAATCTTTTTACAATTCTGCCCTTTAAGAGATGCTCCTCAACAATTTCCTTTATATCCCCTAACTGAACCATTGTATACATAGCACCTTCAGGATAAACAACAACTATGGGGCCTTCAGCACATAGACCGAAACATCCGGTTCTTACTACTTTCACTTCGTTTTCCAGTTTATTTTTTGCTAATTGTGTTCCTAGTTCAGTTATTATCTTTTCTGAATTTGAGGATGTACAACCTGTACCACCACAAACCAGAACATGCGCTCTATAAAGTTGCATTTATAACCCTCCCTTATTTCAGTTGACAGTTGAAAGTGGACAGCTCGATCATCTTCATACCCATGTTTTCAACGTCTATTATATGTTAATTCCGCATTTGCACTTTCCTCGCTAATCACCAGGAAAGTTACCTTTCGGTTAATAATATTTACCTTTTTGTTTATTTCTTTTTTTATTACTTCAGATCTGATGCTCCTATAGTCAAGTCTGCACATACCCTGCCGTTTACAATATGTTCAGCTACGACTCTCACAGCTTTTTCCGAATCCATTTTAACATAAGTTACTTTGCTGCCATCCGGATTTATCACTTCAATCACCGGTTCAAGCTTACAAACACCTATACATCCGGTCATTGTAACACTTACATTGCCTATATTCCTTTTTTTCAATTCTTCGAGTAATGTATTCATTACAGGTCTTGCTCCGGCAGCAATTCCGCAAGTAGCCATACCAACAACTATTCTCAACCCTTCCTTATTGGTTCTCAGGCTGATTTGTTCCAGTGTTTTCTTTCTTATCTCTTCCAATTCAGCTATAGATTTCATCTAATACACCTCCGAATGTAATCTTTATCCCCTCATTAACGAATTCCTTAATCCAGGCTAGTACATTATACTCAGTGATAGGGACTTCTCCAAGTTTTTCTTTAACTTCAGAAGAATTAAAGCTAAAACTTTCTTTGTTACTATTCAATATAAGCTCAACCTGTATATCAGGATTTGAAAGAATAGTACTTATGACAGTTTCAGGTATATCACCCAAAGGAATCCGATCTATACTGCTTATCCTGAAACTCACTTCCAATTCTGTCCCTTTACCCTTTTCCGATCTGATTTCAAGCTTACCGCCTGCTTCTTCAGCCGAAGCTTTGAATAAAGAGATTCCCAAGCCCACTTTTCTTGTTGTCCTTGTTGTAACAAAGGGGTTTGTCACTTGTGCCAAAAGCTCTTTATCCATTCCTGAACCATCATCCGATACAATTATTTTCAAGCAATCCTTTGCCTGATCTGCATCTATTATCACCTTTATTCTGCCTGCCTTGGCTGTCACAGAATTCTGTATTATATCAGTCAAATGCAAAGATATGTCCTTCATTATATCTCTCTTTTACTATTTATCCTTATATTTTTCTACTATGCCCTCTATATCATCAGGAACAAGTCTTCCATATACGTCTTCATTTACCATTATTACAGGAGCCAATCCACAAGCACCTATACACCTGCAGGCGTCAAGGGAAAATTTGCCGTCCTCTGTGCATTCACCAACCTCAATACCAAGCTTTTCCTTCAATTTATCAAGTATCGGTCCGGAACCTTTTACATAACAAGCAGTTCCCATGCAAACATTTACCTTGTATTTTCCTTTTGGATTCAATGAAAACTGAGTATAAAACGTTACAACTCCATAAATTTCTGTAAGAGGGATATCAAGTCCTTCTGATATCTTTTTCTGAACACTCATAGGAAGATACCCGTATACCTCTTGTGCTTCATGCAGTACAGGAATAAGTGCACCTCTAGTTGTTTTGTACTTTTCGATAATTTCCTGCAGTTTCTGCTCTTTCTCATCTACACATCCACAGCAGCAGTTATTTGTACTCATTCAATCTGACCTCCTAATCTTACTTTGATAGAATTATCTTTCCTATAACCTTATCAACTTCTTTGGCTAAAACTTCTGAACTTGCTAAATAATATGTAAAACACTAGATTATACATACATGTTTGAATATTATTTAACAATGGTTGTTAAGTATTTAACAATTTCATCATTATTATAACAAATATTTTGTTAATATTCAATAAATTTAACAAATAATTATCATTAGGTAATAATTATATTATTAGCCAATAAAACTAACTAGATTATCATTGATGAAATTGTAAAGAATAAAAAACGAGGGGTACTATCCTCTCGTTTTTTATTTTATGTCCTCAATATTAAATGGCGTCTCCTGGTAGACATAATAATTCAACCAGTTACAATACAATAAATTGGCATGGCTTCTCCACAGAACCAGAGGATCCTCAGCAGGATCATCTCCGGGGAAATAATTATTAGGTACGGCTATATCGAGTCCCTTCGCTATATCCCTGTCATACTCGGCTTTTAGCGTAAGGGGATCATATTCGGAGTGACCTGTTACAAAAATCTGTTTTCCGTCTTTAGTTGCCACCACATATACCCCTGACTCCTGAGACTCGGAAAGCACTTCCAATTCTGAAACCTTTTCTATATCTTCCCTTTTAATTTCCGTATGCCTTGAGTGCGGAACATAAAATATGTCATCGAAACCTCTGAACAACTTAATGTTTTTCTTATTCAGCGTATGTGGGAAAATACCAAACATCTTATTTTCAAGAGGATATTTGGGTACCCCGAAGTGATGGTAAAGTCCGGCCTGAGCTCCCCAGCAGATATGAAAAGTTGAAGTGACATTATGATAGCTCCAGTCCATTATCTCTTTAAGTTCATCCCAATAATCGACTTCCTCAAACTCCATGCTTTCTACCGGTGCACCCGTTATTATAAGCCCATCAAATTTCTGTTCCCTGATTTCATCAAAGGTATTGTAAAACTTGATTAAATGCTCTTCAGGAGTGTTTTTTGATGTATGAGTTTTGGGATGAAGCAGTACTATATCTACCTGTAGGGGTGAATTCCCCAGCAACCTCAGTATCTGTGTTTCGGTAGTGATTTTAGTAGGCATAAGGTTAAGTATAGCTATTTTAAGCGGTCTGATATCCTGATGGAAAGCACGATGCTCAGGCATTACAAATATATTTTCATTTAACAGTATTTCATAAGCAGGCAGATTGTCCGGTATTTTAATCGGCATTTCAACTTCCCCCTTGAAGTTTACAGCTCATTTCATATGTAACCACTGTTATCATAAGCCAATGTTACAATAACAGAAAATGTACCCCAAAAAGAAGATCCGAATTCTTCTTAAAGTGCAACTATTATTTTGAATATAACAAATACTCACAATTCCGTGTTTTGTAAGTTTGCATAACAGGTTAATAAATTAGCCTGTACATATAAATTTATAATACTATAGGTTAATTAACAGGTCAAGAAAATATTGCATGCAAAAGGCGGGATATGCTCTATTTAAGCAATTTCCCGCCTTAATAACCAACTTGAGTTTTCAGATATAAGATTAATCAGCTTTCCTGGAATAACACAGTCGACAAGTACCTTTCACCGGTATCAGGCAGAAGAACAACTATTGTCTTACCTTTATTCTCAGGTCTCTTTGCTATCTGAGTTGCTGCAAAGGCAGCTGCTCCTGAAGATATCCCCACCAGCAGCCCTTCACTTTTAGATAGCTTTCTTGAAGTCTCAAAGGCTTCTTCGTTTTTAACCTTAATAATTTCATCGATAACGGATTTGTTTAGAATATCAGGCACAAACCCCGCCCCTATTCCTTGAATTTTATGAGCTCCGGGGTTGCCTCCGGACAATACTGGTGAATCATTTGGTTCAACTGCAATTATTTTTATATCAGGATTTTTTTGCTTAAGTACTTCTCCCACTCCAGTTATTGTCCCACCTGTACCTACTCCGCCGACAAATATATCCACCTGACCGTCAGTATCTCTCCATATTTCCTCTGCAGTAGTCCTCTTGTGAATTTCCGGATTAGCAGGGTTTTTAAACTGTTGGGGAACGTATGAATTCTGTGTTTCCGCAGCTAACTCTTCAGCCTTCCTAATAGCACCTTTCATCCCTTCAGCACCAGGAGTAAGTACCAATTCCGCTCCCAAAGCCTTCAGAAGATTCCGTCTTTCAATACTCATCGTATCAGGCATAGTCAATATTAATTTATATCCTCTTGCTGCTGCAACAAAAGCCAATGCTATCCCTGTATTACCGCTTGTAGGTTCAATAATAACCGTATCCTTGTTTATCAGACCCTTTTCTTCAGCATTCTTAATCATTGCATATCCAATTCTGTCTTTTACACTTCCTGCCGGATTGAAGTATTCAAGTTTTGCTATGAGCTTTGCGTCAATATTATTTGAACTGTTATAATTTGATAGCTCCAATAGCGGAGTATTCCCTATAAGGTCAGTTAAGTTTTTAGCTATATTTGGCATTTAGATTCCTCCATTTTATATTCCTATAATTCCGATATGTTTTATTGGTTTTATTGTAATATAATAAGAAATAATTGTCAATATGTTTTTCAAAAATATATGTTTTATTCCGAGCGGTATACTCAAGTTTAAGCTATTTATTATTTTATTATTATGCATAATTTATGAATTTAGTCAGAATTTTTACCTTCACCGAGTTTGCTTATCAAGCATTCCATACTCAATTCCTCCAGCTCAATAAAGCATTCCCTTTCAAGAATATTACCAAGTGTATGTGCATCAGAAGATCTTATAAAGTTATATCTGTTAAGATAAGAATATTTTTCAAGTAATTCTTCAAGATTACAGCTTTTAGAAATTTCTATAAATTTAAAATCAAGATGCTGCGGAATAAGACCAAGGTTTGATATTACACTATAGGAATTTCTGTCGATATGAGCAGGAATAGCAACTCCCCCAAGCTCCTTTACCAATCTGCATGCATCATCCAAACCTATATTTACTGCAGTTATCAGCATATTTTTGTGATAGCCCACTATTTCATCATATTCATTCATCATTATTTGCTGTCCAAATACTTCGCTGCGGTTATCAATCTTCGGAAGCAGTTCATAGATATACTCCTGCATCCTGAAAGCAGCGACCTTCCCCGGAAAGAGGCATATCAGATGCACCTCTTCCCTGGTTTCAAGCTCCATTCCGGGGACTGCCAATATATTGGCATTTTCTGCACATTTGGCTATGGCACTATAGTTTTCCATAGAGTTATGATCGGTTACTGCAATTATATCCAATCCCTTTAAAGAGGCCATATTTACTATATTATTCGGAGTCATATCATTATCTGAACAAGGCGACAGCGCAGAGTGTATATGCAGGTCTATTGCAACCTTCATAGGAGCCTCCCCCAATAAACATAGATTTTCTTATTTCTTATATTCTATGGCCTTCGTTGGCCATAATTTCAGCTTTACCCTAACAAATTATGAGCCTTCCAGCATATTTCATATGCCCTCACAGTTGTTCCCAGTAAAACCACGCCTTCCTCATTTGCCTTGTTGATTGTATTTTCATCAACTGCAATACCCTCAGGTATGATTACGCATGCAACTTCCGTAAGTAAAGCAACTGCGATGACGTTAAGATGAGTATGGACAGTTATCCATGCATCCCCCCTCGAAGCATGTGACATGACCCAACTCATCAGATCGCATACATACATACCCGAAACTTCTTTATCAAGATTCTTTTCCCCTGCAATTACCTTCATATCCAGCTTTTGTGCAAACTCTTCAACCCTCACAAGTATCAGCTCCTTTAATCTTTTGAATCGGTATTCTTATCCAGAACAGGAGGCATTTTAGCTTCCAACTCCATCATTTGGACTGCCAGATCCCTTACTTTTTCCCTTAACCTGAAAATGCAATCAGTTTCGTTTGCATTTCCTCTGACAATATCTTCAGCAAGAGCTCTGCAGCTGGGAGCACCACAGGCTCCACAATCAAGCCCGGGAAGGTTTTTGTTTATAAGCTCAAGGGCCTCAAGCTTTTTCATTGCCTCACGAATATTTTCATCCAGCTTCATAACCGGCTTATACTCTATTTTTCCTGTCCATACAAGATCATCTTCTGATTTTTCCGACTGGTCGGAAGAAAAGCATTTTTCTTTAGCTTCATCAATTATTTTCTTTAATCTTGTCTTTGCTACATAAACATTCTCTACCGTCAAGGGCCCGCCCAGACACCCCCCGGTGCACGATAAAGCCTCAATAAAATCCACATCATCAAGTCTGTCGTTCTCAATCTCTTCAAGAATCGTTATAACATTATGAATCCCATCAACTGCCAGAAACCTGTCAGTACCCAGCGCGAGGCTTTCCCCACCGGAATTAGCCCAGCGTATTCCCTCAAACCCGGCCTGTTCAAGCCCTTCACACTGCCTTATTTTATTCATACTGTTCAAGAGTTTCATATAAATATCTTTTATTGAAATTACCCCGTCGACAAATGAATCTTTTTTTTCATAAGGGGCTTTTACACTTGTTACTTTTGCTGCGCATGGAGTTATGAAAAACACTCCTATGTCTTGTGCGTCAATACCTTCTGTTTTCGAAATCTTGTTTTTTGATATCTCTGCTGCTACCTCCATCGGAGATTCCAGTCTTACTATATTATCAATAAGGTTCGGAAACCTTACCTGGATAAGCTTGACAACCGCGGGACAAGCCGAGGATATAAGCGGCTTCCTAATTCCTTTTTTTATCAAGAGCTTCCTGGTTGCCGCTGTTACTATCTCTGCTGCACGCGCCACTTCATAAACATAGTCAAATCCAATACTCTTCAACGCGGTAAGCAGCTGGTCCCTGGGGACTGTATTTTTAAACTGCCCATATAGGGATGGCGCAGGAATAGCTATCTTATACCTGAAAGACTTTATCGCACCAAACGGATCGCTTATAGCTTTTTTGGCATGATAGGGACAGACCCTGATACATTCTCCGCAATCGATACAACGTTCATTAATTATCCTGGCTTTACTTTTTCTTACTCTTATCGCTTCTGTAGGACATCTCTTGATACAATTCGTACAACCCCTGCACTTTTCTTCATCAAGAGTAACTGAATGAAAATATGTCCCCATAATGCTTCACTCCATTCTATAAGAAATACATGAAAGTTTATATCTGATTAAAAGTATATTTCCCATATCCCAGTCATTAGACTATATTGACAACAATTGTCACTTTTGTTCCTTTTCCTACTTCAGTTTCAATATTCAGATAATCAGAATATCTTTTTATGTTTGGAAGCCCCAACCCTGCCCCAAATCCCATTTCTCTTATTTTATCCGAAGCAGTAGAGTATCCTTCCTGCATGGCTAACTCAACATCTACTATTCCGGGCCCCTCATCCTTAAAAACTATAGTTATTTTGTCCGCACCGATTTCTACCTCTGCAATTCCGCCGCCCGCATGGATTACCGCATTTATTTCCGCTTCATACATGGCAATAGCAGCTTTTTTTATTGTCAAAGGATTTATTCCTAACTGATTCAAGGTTTTTTTCACATTACTGGATGCTTCTCCGGCAATAGTAAAATCATCTGCAGGTATGGTATAGTGAAGATATATTCTGTCTTCGCTCAATCCCACACCCCCTTTCCCGTTATGCCTGCACTGTATAATTTACCACAGGCTGTAAACATAGGGTTTTTGGTAGTCATCACAGCAATCCCCTTTTCTCTGGCAAGCGCAATAATGCTATTATCCGGCTTCTTCCCTCTCACAAAAACTATTGCCTTTATGTCCATCATCTCTGCTGTTCTCACAACCTGAAGATTCACAAGTCCTGTGAGCATCAATACATTGTCCTTGACATAAGCCATAACATCACTCATAAGATCCGATCCGCACGCAGCTTCTATATCCATCTCAAGATTTTCTTCTCCAGCCAGTAATTCAGCATCCAGAACTTTTAATATTTCTTTTATTTTCATATACTACACCCCTACATCAAATGTTATTATTATTCGGATCTTTTATAAATCGGTACTTAACGCTTATATTCTTTGATGAATAAATTATAACACATTGTTAATTAAATAACTATCAGTAATATATAATATGTTCAAAGAAAAAGACATTGCTGCCGGTCTTTAGTTTTCCTTTGCTTTCATCTGATTTGAATAATTTGCTCATTAAAGACCTATAATAATTCCGACAAGCTCATACTTGTCCAACAAGATACAAAAAGGAGGGTTTATTAATGAGAGTAGAAAAAATGGATCAACCAAATACAGGTATAAAATGTGTTGTTAATACCTGCTACTATTACATGTCAGGCGATCACTGCTCCGCTCAGAGGATAGAAGTACAGCCAAGGAATGCTGCTGATACTCAGGAAACAGACTGCGCTACTTTTGCACCAAAGGGATAAAAACATACTATACCTGAAGGCTGGGGCTTGAGAGAAAAAAAGACTGAAACCCGATAACAAAATCAAGTTCCAGCCCTATTTGCTTTATTAACTGTAGAATACATTTCCACCAATAAACTCTCTGATAATCGAGTTATTTGGTATATCCTTCGAATCAATAGGTAAAAAATAACTCAAGAATTCTATCAGCCTTTTAGCTTCAGAATATTCCGGCTGTGCACTGTCTACCTTTGTCAACTGAGGTTCTGCAAGAGTTTTAAGTACTCCTAGCTCATAAATCAGTGAGGAATTAAACATTATATCAGCTTCTTCCTGGAAGGGGAAAATGTTCCTTATTTCACCCCTCCTCACAGAAGGCCACCGTTTCAATGTATTCAATGCTGAACAGCCTCTGAATTGAAAGTCTCTCACTATCCTTCTGATAACCCTTGTATCAGTTGTAGGTATTCTGTTATGGTCATCTATATTCATTGAAGTCAGTGCACTTACATATATCTTAAACTTGCTCTCCCTCGGAATTGTAGATGTAAGTTTTTCATTCAGTCCATGTATGCCTTCTATGACCATAACCTGATCATCCGCTATACACAAGTTCCTTCCCTTGCTTTCCCTGCACCCGCTGGGAAAGTTGAAAACAGGCACTTCTACTTGCCTGCCTGAAACCAGGTCTGCCAGATGCTGATTAAATAATTTCACATCGATAGCTTCCAATGCTTCATAATCATAATCACCGCTCTCATCCCTCGGTGTATCCTCCCTGTTGACAAAATAATCATCAAGGGAAATTGTTATAGGCTTTATGCCATTAACTCTGAGCTGAATTGCCAGTCTGTTTGCAAACGTAGTCTTTCCTGATGATGATGGGCCTGATATAAGTACAACTTTTTTCTTTTCCTTACTGTTTGAAATCATGTCGGCAATCTGGGCGATTTTCTTTTCATGCAGCGCTTCCGATATCCTGATAAAGTCACCGATACCTCCACCTTTTATTATATCGTTTAAAGCTCCGACATTTTCCACACCTAAAATATGATTCCATCTTTTATATTCGATAAAAATATTAAAAAGTTTTTTCTGTTCTTTAAACTCAGGAAGAACACAGGGATTGCTTTTTTCCGGAAACAGAATAATCAGTCCGGGTGCATGATATTTGACAGAAAACAATTTTATGTAACTTGTATCCGGAACCATATAGCCATAAAAGTAATCATATACCCCTTCACAACTGTAAATCGTTACATAAGGCTTTTCTCTGTATTCAATTGCATGATATCTGTCTTCCCTTCCTCCCTTTATAAAGAATTCCTTGGCATCTTCTTTGGATAAGACCTGCTTTACAAAAGGTATTTTCGCATTTACAATCTCACACATACGTTTTTCAAGCATATTTACTTCATCTTCAGATAGTGTCTTATCACCTTTAACCTCACAGTAAAGGCCTTTACTAATGCTATGGCTTATCGATACTTTTCTTCCGGGGAAAAGATCTTTTACCGCCTTTATCAATATAAAATAAAGACTCCTCCTGTATATCCGCATTCCATCTTCATAAGTCATATCAATAAATTCCACTTTGCACGGTTCACTAAGCTGAAAATTCAATTCTTTTATATCGTTATCCACCTTAGCAGCAACAATAGGAGAACTGTACTTTCCCTCATACTCACGGCTTAATTCAATCAGTGAAATGCCCTCTGGAACATCTTTTTCTTTGCCATCCTGAAAAACTATTTTGATCATTTTTGCATCGTTTTCTTTCATATGCCATGTCCCCTTATGTGTAAGTATTATTATTTCTGCTCTGATATAGTATTCTATACCGATATTATAAATTCCTTCTTTATGTTTAATACATTGAATGAACACTTCTCAGGTGTACCGCTAGTCGGCGTGCGTTTTTTCCGTTCCTGTTGAGCTTATTTATATAGCTTATATTAATAGCTTCTGTTTTAAACCCAGCATCACTACACAAAGTAAATTTCATATTTGGTCAATAAGAAAATATACGTTTCATAAATCCCATATTAATTGACAGAATACTTGACTATAATATAAAATGAAATACGTCTGTGATGCGGACAACAGGCTTTTAGTACCGGGTCGCCGCAGCAATACAGTTTTTCTAGCAAATTTATTGTATCAGCACCTATAAACATAATGATTTAGAACTATAAATGTGGAGGTATAAATGCAAGATATAAAAAGCAAGATAGGCAATGAAGTATCCAGAAGAAAAACTTTTGCCATAATATCTCACCCTGATGCAGGAAAAACAACTATGACCGAAAAGCTTCTGCTTTACGGTGGGGCCATCAGGCTGGCAGGATCGGTAAAAGCGAGAAAGGCAAATAAATATGCAGTATCGGACTGGATGGAAATTGAAAAGCAAAGGGGTATTTCGGTAACCTCCAGTGTAATGCAGTTTGAATATAACAACTATTGTATAAATATTCTTGATACCCCGGGTCATCAGGACTTCAGTGAAGACACTTACAGGACTCTTGTTGCAGCTGATAGTGCCGTAATGCTTATTGACGGTGCAAAAGGCGTAGAAGAACAAACCATAAAGTTATTTCATGTATGCCGTATGAGAGGAATACCTATTTTCACTTTTGTCAACAAAATGGATAGAGCCAGCAAAGACCCTTTTGAACTGATGGAAGAGCTGGAAAATGTTCTGGGTATACGTTCATATCCAATGAACTGGCCTATAGGTATAGACGGGGATTTTAAAGGAGTATATAACAGAAAGCTGTCGCAAATAGAATTGTTTGATGGCGGAAATCATGGTCAAACAGCCGTTTCTACCATTACCGGCAAAGTTGAAGATCAGGTGTTTGCTGATTTTTTAGGTGAACACTATCACAAAAAGCTACGGGAAGAAATTGAACTTCTGGATATAGCAGGAGACGAGTTTGATAAAAAGAAAATCTTAATGGGTGAATTGACACCTATGTTTTTTGGAAGTGCTATGACAAACTTCGGAGTTCAACCCTTTCTTGAAGAATTTCTTGACCTGGCCCCATGTCCTGGAATAAGGACTGCATCAACAGTGGAAGTAGATCCTGAAGGAGAAAAATTTTCAGGATTCATATTTAAAATTCAAGCAAATATGAACCCTACTCATAGAGATAGACTGGCTTTTATGAGAATCTGCTCCGGACGCTTCTCACGCGGTATGTCTGTCTACCATGTACAAGCCGGCAAAGAAATAAGACTATCCCAGCCACAGCAGTTTATGGCTCAGGAACGTACTATTATAGAAGAAGCATATCCCGGTGATATAATCGGTCTCTTTGATCCCGGAATATTTAACATAGGTGATACGTTAAGTGAGGGCAATAACCAGCTTAAATTTGACGGTATACCCATATTCCCTGCCGAACACTTTGCAAGGGTATCAGCCTCTGACTCAATGAAGCGCAAACAGTTCCAGAAGGGGATTACCCAGCTTTCAGAGGAAGGTGCTGTACAAGTATTCAAACAGGTGGATATCGGTATAGAAGAGCTTGTGATAGGTGTCGTTGGAGCACTCCAGTTTGAAGTGCTGGAACACAGATTAAAGGGGGAATACGGAGTTAGCTTGAGAATACAACATCTTCCTTTCAGGTTTGCACGCTGGATTGAAAATGAGGGCTTGGATCCAAAAACTCTAAACCTGACCAGCTCGACAATGATTGCCACAGATAAGCTTGACCGCTATGTACTGCTTTTTGAAAATGAGTGGTCTATTCGCTGGGCAGAAGATAAAAATAAGGATTTAAAACTACTGGATATTGCAAAACAATAAGTAAGTGAAAAAATTTAGTCACCTCAAATATCAGGATCATCTGGTATTTGGGGTGTTTTTACTTCATGCTCCACTTCTCAGATAGTAAATTTATTTCACAATTACTTTATATTCAAAATAACTTTTGACTTTTGTTGTATATACAATTATACTATTTACAACAGGAATAATTATGCAAGAGTAAAACATTTTTATTAGAGGTGTCTTTATGTCACAGTTGCGGCAGGGCGGTTTCTTAATCTCCAAAATACATCAGCTATCGGGAAGGATATTTTCAAAAAAACTAAAAAAACATAATATAAATGAAATCAATCCGGCACAGGGCAGAATACTCTTTGCCCTATGGCAGAAAGACAATATACCCATACAGGAACTGGCAAGGATAACAGCACTTGGCAAGTCTACACTGACGCGCATGCTGGACAGGCTTGAAGAGTCCGGACACCTTATGCGCAGATTTCCAAGCAGTGACAGACGTAAAGTACTGATACAATTAACGGATGAAAATAAGAAAATGAAAGCAGCCTACGAACAGGTATCCAGCGACATGACAGATTTATTCTACAAAGGCTTTGAGGATACTGAGATATTGCAGTTTGAAGGATACCTTAAAAGAATATTTAGCAACCTGGCAGATTTTGAGGGTAAAAAAGAGTAAAGGAGAAGCAGCATGACAAAAAAAACAAACAACCTATCAAATGTTTTCACACCAAAGACTGTTGAATTTCTTGCAGAGCTAAAAATTAACAACAGTAAGGCTTGGTTTGAGGAAAACAGGGAGACATACAATCAATATGTGCTTGGCCCTATGCAAAACCTGGTTATGAGCCTGAGTGGTTTTATGCTGTCAATCGACCCCTGTATTGAAACAACTCCATCCGTGGGAAAAACCATATCCAGAATACATCGTGATATACGGTTTTCCAATGACAAATCTCCTTACAGAAGCAATGTATGGATTACCTTCAAAAGGCCTTCCAGGGAATGGCAGGACGCTCCGGCCTTTTTCTTTGATTTATCCCCCTCCTCCTACTCTTATGGAATGGGCTTTTATGCGGCTGATAAGAAAACCATGGAGAAGTTCAGAGCAATAATAGAGAGCAGGCACGATGAGTTTAGAAACGCAGTTTCAGTCTTCTCTAAACAGGATATCTTTGCAGTAGGCGGAGAAAAATACAAGAGAATTCTGAACAAGGATATCCCTCAGGATTTACTTGACTGGTATCAAAGAAAAGACCTTTATTTTATTTGCAGCAAAAACATAAGCGAAAATCTTTTCAGCAGCAGCCTGGCAAAAGACCTGATAACAGACTTAAGCCTGCTTGCGGATTTTTACAGCTACCTGTACAAGATAAAAGATACAAAATTGTAGATTAACCTGCTCAACAAGTTTATAAGTTAATAAATAAGAAAGGACGTATATATATGTCAGGTGTATATTCTTTTGAAAATGTAGTCAATCTTGCAAAGGAAACATCATCCAAAGATGAATTATCGGCTGAAATCGAAGAAATCCGCTGTAAGTCACTGCAACTCATTGAAAGCTGCGGTATAGCGATGGTAGGTTCAAGTGACGGAGATGGATATCCTAATATCAAAGCAATGCTGAAAATGGAGACAGAGGGTCTGAAAACATTCTGGTTCAGCACCAATACCTCCTCCAAGAGAGTAAAGCAGTTTAAGGATAATCCCAAAGCCTGTGTTTATTTTTCTGATCAAGCTAGTTTCAAAGGTTTGATGTTTGTAGGCGAAATGGTAGTTCTCTCTGATTATGAGTCCAGAAAAAGGCTGTGGAGAGAGGGATTTGAAGTTTATTATCCTCAAGGAGTAAATGACCCCGACTATTCGGTACTATGCTTCACCGCAAATTGGGGCAATTATTATCACGGCTTAAGCAATATAAGTTTTAAAGTATAAAAGGCGTAGTCATACGCCTTTTACTATGCTAATTAAATGTATTTTCTTAAAGACAGCCTTGCAAAGCTATTATCTTCTATAGCCATTTTACTACCGGTTCACGTCTTTTTGACTCTTCAGGAAACCCTTGTGCAGGATAGCCGAATACTATAGGCCCAAATATTTCTTCATCCCCTTTTATTTCCATTGATGCTCTTATGTCATCCGTTAATCCCATTTGACCGAATCCCAGCCAGCAGCTGCCTATTCCCAGTGATTTTGCAGCCAGCATCATATTTTCACATACCATAGGGCAATCATAGGCGTATGAAAGTACTTTCTTACCAATAACAAAGACTATTGCGGGGGCTGAATAATAGATCGAGTCTTCAAGCATTTCGTCAATAGATTTTCTCATCTGTTTGAAGGATTCATCCGCATGCTTCATATAATTCTGATATACGGGTTTTGCGTTTTTTGCCAGCTCTTTTCTTATCTCTTCACTCTGTATTACAACAAATCTCCAGGGCTGCAAATTGGCACCTGTAGGAGCATAGTTCCCTGCTTCAATAATAAGTTCCATGTCTTCCCTGCTGATAGGCTGTATACTAAAAAATCTTACAGACCTGCGTTCTTTTATGTTGCGTATTACCTGATTCATTTTTATCATCCTTTCCCGTCTGTCAAAAGACTTTTTATAATAATATTAATTATAGTATATAGATTTTTCTGAAACCCGGCTTTTAAAATACAACCAAATATTTATATAATACTATCATAATAAAGCAAAACACTGGTAACCCATAGATTACCGGTGTTTTGCTTTATTATGACTATTTTAATTTTGGTTTTACAGGAATTAACAGATCTAATTGCATGCATTTATCAAGTTCCTCGTTGCTTAAGTGAAATTTATTAATGTAGTTCAGATGCTCTTCCAAAAGACCGCCCATACACTCGGAGTTACCCCAATCAGGTTCATATTCCTCATTGTTTTTTGCCCATTCACAAAGCCATCCCCATTCTTCAAAATTCCCCATCTGTATCATATGAGCAGCATATAAACCCCCAGCAAATTTCTTTTTTATAAATGGCTCATGTACTTCCATATTGTCGGGAATTGTGACCCATCTCTCATAACCATGATCGCTCCCGTCTGGGTTGCTTCCATCCGGATGGTTAAAACCGTATTGACGCAAGTCAGGTTTTATTTTATGAAGTTCTGTCTTATCCATGAATTTCTTAAGTTCATATGCCGTATCGTATTCAGGTGTACCACCTATGCGCTGAATAGATGCCACAGTTGCGGGCGGAATATATACTATCCTTACATCAGTTAACTTTGACAGCTTGTCGCTTGCTTTCTTTAAATCATCCATTGTTTTTTCCTCCTTAAAATTAATTTTTGTTACAGTTAATGCATCAATGATTTTAAGTAAGGACTCATCAGCCAATAATCTGTGCTTTATATTTACTTCAGTGTTCTCTTTCAGGCGCGATACAAACTCTTCTAAAATAGATTTTATCGTGGATAAAGCAGTTATTTCATCAGATAGCTCTCTTATCTTATCCAGAAAAATTCTTATCGCATCCGCAAATTCTTCCCTTTGCAGAATTAGTTGAATATCCCGTAACGGAATTCTGAGTTTTCTTAAAATAATAATCTGTTTCAGCCTGTTAAGAGAATTTTCATCGTACGAACGATATGCATACCCGTCCATTTTTACACTTTGAATTAATCCGATCTGCTCATAATATCTTATGGTTCTGGTAGATATATTAAAGCTTTTCGATACCATGCTTATTGTCTGTAAGTCCATAGTATCCCCCTTTCAGAAATCAGTATAAAGTGCGACGCGACGTCAAAGTCAAGTGCCAAGTGAATATTTATTTAGCTTTGATTTACAGATTTTTTTATCCGGCAAATTGTTTTACATTGCAATTCAGTTATCCCGACAAACACATCCATAAATTCCAGCATTCGTTTGAATATATCAAAATGTTTTCCTATAACCATACAAAAATTTCTTATCCATTACTACTATCCAATAGTTCTTTAACGTATCATCAGGTACTAATTCTCAATTATATCAATTTACCATAAGCTAGCAGCAGCTTCAATACCTTTTCAGAAGTAAAAAAACGTGACTTCCAATTTGGAAATCACGTTTTTGGTGAACTATCCGTTACTCGAACGCAAGACACCTTGATTAAAAGTCGCGTGTATTAAAACATTCGTTATAAATTCGCTGATTGTGCGTATTTCACACTCTATTCTTTCTTAAACATCCATATTTCCATTTCTTTCCACTCCAATTTTCAGCTACTGTTTTGACTAACTTGTCCGATGTATCACAGTTTAATGGCATAACCCTACCGTGGTAAACATAATAAATTAAGTATGAGTGCAAAACTTCATATCCTCCCTTATCATATTCTTCAGCGGTTGGAAGATAACCGTCACATCCATTTGTATATCCTCCAAAATAGAAAAAGTTACTACTGGATGCCTTAACTGCATTAACAGCAAGTTCACACATTATTTCATTTGCAACGCCACAGAAACACCCATCATCAACAATGAAATACTGAATCTCTATATCTACACTTTGTTGTTTTACGTTTTCATTGTGCAATCGAGCAACCTCTTCAAGCCACTGTGTACCATCAATATTGTTTTCCCTCATGGCTTCCTCTGAAATTGCCTTGGCTCGTTCTAGTGTAGGAACATCTGCAAAGAAAGTTTCCTTTTGTGAAAACATAGATAGTATATTAATTTTGTTGGGCTTAAGGCTATCAACACAAGTAGCGATAGCATCCCTAATGGCAAACGCCATATTATCCAAAGCTTCTAATGAACCATTATATTTGGGTTTGACATTCCCAGAGGCACCTTGTGTTATCATAACTTTGCATCCATATTTTTCTTCAAGCAGTTCTCTTGTAACTCCAAAAAAATCTGACGATATCAGGAAGTTATCTTGAAGCAACACATTAGCATGAGCTGTAACTCTTAAAATAAGTAATCGTAACTGTTTGGTGTCAGTATCTACAATTTTAAGAACACCTACACGTCTATCTAAAATACCATGAGCATTACGTCGGTTTAGTCCAATATCAGCTTCTGCCATCCCCCATACTGCTTTGATTGATGAAGTGTTTTTTTCTGCCTCACTCACTCCGAACAGAATCTGTTTACAAAGGAAGTTAAAATATTCTGGTTCGAGGCTGATATTAGGTGCACTATGCGTATGACTAAAGCATAACATAACCTTTTCACGTGTAATACCAAGCTTGTTTCCTATCTCATCACGTAACAGGTTTGCATCCCGGCACATAAATCCTATATGGTCGATAGCTACAAGACAGCACATTCCTTCATTTGAATGCCATACTGAGATCTGGGCAAACAGTCTGTGCAGTATTCCCCTTGATAAATTATCTTTTCTGTTAAAACCAACGGTTTGAACATTAGACGATGGAGTAATATCCACCTCTGCGAATCCTAATAATATGTTGTTTTTCATAACTTTGCTCCTTAAATAAAAAATTTGGTATTTAAGAAATGCAAAGCCCAATTTTGGACGGTAGGTCTTACCGCTCCATACAACCACCGTCCTATATCAGACAATGCATGGAGCAAAAACAATGCACAACGGCTGTAAGCTCATAGTAAACACCTCGATTTCGTTTGCTCTTAAGCTACTAAATCCTTTGCCTGGCTATAACAATATTAATAGTATCATAATTATTATGGAAAAAAAAGAAAGAAAAATTGTACATATTTCACCGTTTCAAGTGCTGTAACACACACCGTTATTACCCGATTTCATACTTTTATTAAGACGGTTTTTACGGTAGGTTGCAACGGGAGGATTTATTATGATAGATATATGAGTTGCTCTGAATGAGCGTTTTTATATTTGTTGACTGTAAAATAGTAGCAATGATATAATCAGTCGATGGTTAAGTATTATGAGAGGAGGCGGTTCTATGGCAACAAAAGTCAAAAAATATGAGGTGCTTGATTTATAAACTTCTCTTTTCACCATAACCATGTGAATTGAGTATAGTTTATAATATATTTACAAATAAGGAGATTATTATGGACTATATAAAATCCAATAAGGAAGCCTGGGAAGAAGCGTTTGAACACCGCTCACGAGGGTGGGGGGAGGACTTATCCATAAGATTACAAAATGAACCCTACCCTTTTCTCGAAAAAGAGCTTATTGAGGAACTACATGAATTCGATTTCACTAATAAGACTATAGGTCAATTTTGCTGTAATAACGGTAGAGAATTACTATCAATTATGAAATTTGGTGCTAAACAAGGCATAGGATTTGATATCGCTGAAAATATGGTTGCATGGGCTAATGAGACTGCACAAAAAACAAAATCAAATTGCTCCTTTGTCGCATCGAACATTCTTAATATTGGCGAGAAGTATTATAACAGCTTTGACTTTATCTTTGTAACCATCGGAGCCTTAACATGGTTCCATGACTTAAGTTTATTTTTTGAAAAGGTAACTTATTGTCTAAAAGCTGGTGGAATGTTGATTATCAATGAAATGCACCCTGTTACAAATATGCTTGCATTTGCAGGGGAAGAAAATTATGATGAAGAAAACCCGAGCAAACTGGTAAATTCCTATTTTAGACAGGAACCATGGGAAGAAACCAATGGTATGGGCTATATGTGTGAATATCCATATAAATCAAAAACTTTTTATAGCTATTCCCATACTTTTTCTGACATCGTAAACGCATTAAGTTCCAATAAAATAATGCTTTCAAAGCTACGTGAATTCCAACATGACATATCCGGTAGCTTTGGAAATTTAAACAATCTCGGCATACCCCTATCCTATATTCTTATAGCTAAAAAGTTAGGTTAGTGTGTATCCGTAATAAAACTCTATATAAATAGCCGGATTGTTTTGTAATAGCTACATAAGTGAGATTTCCTTTGAGGCGAAAGTTTAAATGACTTTTGTCTTTTTTCATACTCACTTTTAAGCAAACACTTTGCTCTTACCTGTTAAATTCAAAACAACATAACAGCAACATTTAGTATAGAATCATAAAACTATAGCGTATATTTTTGACAGGCTTAATCCAATATCAGACACGGGGTACTCCCCGCCATACAGTAGGGCGTACATAACGTCATTCCGACAAATATAACGGAACGAATTATATACACCCACCACAGTCCACTAACCACCGTATCACACGCCCATATCATTACTTGCAACTATATTGTCCCTTTGAAAATTGGGACATTTCGGAATTTATGCAAATACTCTCGGCTCTCATTTTCGCAAATGTGTGGTATTAAGAGGTCTTATGAAGGTTCCGGCGCTTATTATACTTCATCATAGCGTGTTTGGAGCCGTCCACAGTCAGCTGTCCACCATATAAGCATAAAAGGATTGACTTAATTTAACAGGTAATTGGCGTTTGATTAACGAAAAAAGCAGACACTATGATTAGGTCAAAACACATAAAAATCTGATTGCTGGAATTTCAATGAAAAGAAAAAACGTGATCCCCAATTTGGAAATCACGTTTTTGGTGAGCTATCCGCGACTCGAACGCGGGACACCTTGATTAAAAGTCAAGTCGTTAACTTTTTCAATTCTCAGAAAATGGCAAACCCCACAACGTGCTATTTCAAGCCATTTCTTTGATTGGCACTTCCCCATTTTCCAGCAACTTCAAGCACAAGTCAAGGGCAAGGGTGATAAGGAGCGAATTGTACCTCTTGGAACATATACCCAAAAAGCTATGTTAAAATATCTTAATTTCCTACGCCCCCAGCCCGCTCTTGATAGTATCAAGAATTTACTGCTTTGCAGTGATGGCAAGCCGACAACTAAGGAAACAGTAAAATCTATGGTTGTTAGGCTATCAAAAGCGATTAACATTCCCGGCCTCCATCCACACCTATGCCGCCACACATTCGTAACACGGTATCTAATGGCAGGAGGCAACCTGTTCACTCTACAGAACATCCTAGGTCATACAAGTCTTGAAATGGTGCGGAATTACTCACACCTAGCTGCCAGC
>JAOAIJ010000004.1 GCA_026414765.1 Clostridia bacterium
ATTAAATATTCCGTAAATAACAGATTATTTATACAATATTATGGTAAGGGAACGATGCTAAATTTAGGTTGGTAATTCTACAACTTTTTTATCAATTCCATAACTTTATTTCAAATTCTACAACTTTATTTCAAGTCAACACATGTATGCATTAAACCCTCGCTCTACTCTACTGTCACACTCTTGGCCAAATTTCTCGGTTTATCCACGTCACAGCCTTTTTCTATGGCCATATAGTAAGCAAATAACTGCATAGGTGTTACTGCCACCACAGGTGCAATAGACGAATCTATATCAGGTATTTTTATTACTGCATCCGCTACCTTTTCAACCTCTGTGTTGCTCTCCTGAGTAATAGCCATTACTACTGCACCTCTGGCTTTAACTTCCTTTATATTGCTTATCATTTTCTCCAGAAGGTTATCCTGAGTCAAGGAACACACTACCAGAGTCCCCTTTTCTATAAGAGCAATTGTTCCATGCTTCAATTCACCGCCTGCATATGCTTCCGAATGAATATAGGAAATTTCCTTAAGTTTTAGGGAGCCTTCCATTGAAAGTGCATAGTCAAGCCCTCTGCCTATAAAGAATATACTTTTTGCATTATAATGTCTTGAAGCAAATTTCTGTATATCCTCTTTATTTGCAAGTACTTTCTCTATTGCATTTGAAGTAGATTTCAGTTCTTCAATTATCTTGCCGCTGAGTTTGTCATCAATAGTACCTTTCTTCTGGGCAAAATTGAGGGCTATAAGATACATTGCCGCTAACTGTGTATTATAGGCTTTTGTCGATGCAACAGCTATTTCCGGACCAGCCCAGGTATAAAGCACATCATCAGCTTCCCTTGCTATGGAGCTGCCTACAACATTAACAACTGCCAGTGTTCTCGCACCTCTTTTCTTTGATTCACGTAAAGCAAAGAGGGTATCTATGGTCTCACCGGACTGACTTATAATAATCACAAGGTTTCTGCTATTGATCAGCGGATCTCTGTATCTGAATTCTGAAGCAACATCAACCTCTACAGGTATCCTGGCAAGCTTTTCTATAACATACTTGCCTACTACGCCTGCATGACTTGCAGTCCCACATGCCACGATATATATCTTGTCGATATTTTTCAGATCTTCTTCCGTTATCTTTATTTCATCCAGTACAACCTTATCGCCTTTGATCCTTGGATTGATTGTGTCCCTTAAAACCTTCGGTTCTTCGAACATTTCCTTCATCATAAAATGTTCATAACCTGATTTTTCTGCTGACTCCACATCCCAATTAACGTGGAATATTTCCTTCTTCACCTCTGCCCCAAGGCTGTCGTACACTTTTACGTTATCCTTGGTCAATACAACTACCTCTTTATCTTCAAGAATATATATATCCCTTGTATGCTCAAGTATTGCAGGTATGTCGGAAGCTATAAAGTTCTCCCCTTTTCCCAGACCAACAATCAATGGACTATCTTTCCTTGCAGCGATAAAAGTATCAGCACAATCCTTGCATATAACGCCCAGGGCATATGAGCCTTCCAGCTCATCAATAGCTTCCATAACTGCTTTTGCCAGGTCACCCTTGTAATAATACTCTACCAGGTGAGCTACAACCTCCGTATCCGTCTCGGATACAAAATTAAAACCCTGTGATATCAGGAACTCCTTAAGCTTCATGTAATTTTCTATTATTCCGTTATGAACGACTGCTATTTTACCCGACTGGCTGATGTGAGGATGTGAATTCACATCATTTGGTTCTCCATGAGTCGCCCATCTTGTATGGCCGATACCTATAGTGCTACTTAGAGTTTCCTTGCTTACCTTATCTTCTAAGGATGCAAGTCTTCCCTTACATTTTACAACCGTCAGTTCCTTTTCACCAAAGACTGCAACCCCAGCTGAGTCATAACCTCTATATTCAAGTTTTTTCAACCCGTTAATCAATACAGGGACTGAATTTTTTTCACCTATATATCCAACTATTCCGCACATTTTATTTACCTCCGTTTTCAAATATTTTTATTATCGATTCAATTTGAACATATACATAACTTACATTCGTTTGCTTTCAAATTTCCCCTTTTCTTTTATTCAAAACCATTTGCTGAAGGAACCTTATTTGCTGCAACAATACTTATATTCCCGGTTTTGGACAAAGTACCATCAAGGACATAGATAACTAGCCTTTTCTGTGACATGTCATCCTTTTTATGAGTTCCGGCGTAAGGTATATAGCTTCAGGCAAAAAGGCAATACCGGAAAAATCAGGCTGAACTAAAATGGTATAGCTATACCATATAAGAAAATACTCCTGATTTATTCGATAAAACACCAAAGTCACTATGCCTTTTAAAAAATCACATAGCAAAACCTACAACAATTTACTATATTCAATTTTTGAAGTATGTGAAAAATGATCAAAATATTAAGATATGAACAGGATTAATCACTCGGGTCTCATTTGTTCTACAGTTGCCTGCAGTTTTTGTAAGGCCCTGACGGTTGTGAGCAACCGGAAGGTTTCCGCCGATATTTTCGATAACCTACATCACAGTTTATAGCTGACAAATTACACTTCACAGTATTTTTGCAGCCGTTAAGCATCTTTCGTCAACTGCTAACCGTTTTGTAGCCTCCTTCTCCTCGTCAACAAGGTAAAGCCTTGTTCTGGCGCTTGTTTTTAAATCTAATCCTGATTTTTCTCTTATCACCACCTTTCACAAACATAAGTATTATCAATACTAGTATATTCACAATCCCGTAAAAATGTCAAATTAAAATTTGATTAATAAGAACAAACAAGTGTATAAAACTGCATCACCATGCAGCTTTATACACTTATGAAAGCTACCCCAGTCTTTCCTCTATTGTCTTAACAAGCTGTTCTGCACGTTCTGTTATATATTCCTGATCTTTCCCCTCTATCATAACCCTTACCAGGGGCTCTGTTCCCGACGGTCTGATGAGGACCCTGCCCTCGCCATGAAATTCAGCTTCAAGCTCCTTGCACTTTTCTGCAATAATTTCGTCTTCCAGGTATTTATGCTTATTTTGGTTTCCCACTTTTGCATTTTTTATTACCTGGGGCAACACCTGCATTACAGCAGCCAGCTCTGAAGGCTTCTTATTTGATGTTTTAACTACCTGAAGCAGTTGAAGCGCTGTCAGGAGGCCATCCCCCGTGGTATTATGCTCAAGGAAAATAATATGCCCCGACTGTTCTCCTCCGAGTACATATCCCTTATCAAGCATCTCTTCAAGTACATACCGGTCTCCTACCTTAGTTTTGGCGATATTAAGCCTTTCTTTTTTTGCCATTATATCAAAACCAAGGTTGGTCATAACTGTAACAACTATAGTATCTTTTGCAAGCTTTCCTTTATTTTTCAGTTCCAAACCAATGATAGCCATAATCTGGTCGCCGTCTATTATATTACCCTTTTCATCAACTGCCAGCATCCTGTCGGCATCACCGTCAAAAGCTATCCCAATATCAGCACCCGATTCAGTGACAAACTTTTGTAATCCCCCTAAATGAGTAGATCCACAGCCCTTATTTATATTGATTCCATCAGGCTCATTATTTATTACACATACTTCCGCCCCCAGTTCAAACAATGTGGCGGGAGCCACCTCAAATGCCGCACCATTAGAACAATCCAATGCTACCTTTAAACCCTTAAGGTCTACATCCAGTGTACTCTTAAGATATGTAGAGTAATCCTCAAGAGCTGTATCAACTACACTCTTGAAGCCTATATCCTTACCCGACGGCTTTGGTATTTCTTCAGCATTGTCAAGTATTATTGCCTCTATCTTCTCTTCAATAGAGTCAGACAACTTATAGCCTTTATCATTAAAAAATTTTATTCCATTGAACTCAAAAGGATTGTGTGAAGCCGATATTACTACCCCTGCATCAGCTTTATAAAACCTTGTCAAATAAGCAACGGCAGGAGTTGGAACCACACCAAGACTTACAACCTCTGCACCAACTGAACATATTCCTGCTATAAGAGCTGCTTCCAGCATATCACACGAAATTCTTGTATCCGTACCAACAAGTATCTTCGGGGTGTGTTTTGTCTCAGCAGTCAAAACATAAGCCCCGGCTTGACCTAACTTATATGCCAGATCAGCTGTCAACTCTACGTTTGCTACTCCTCTTACTCCATCTGTACCAAAAAGTCTACCCATTTTTCAATTGCCCCCTAAAAATATATTTCACAATAAAGTACTAAAATCTTAAAGCCGGGAATGTCCCTAATTTCAACATATAAATTATAACTTTTAACACATAACTTCACAAGTACATTTTATTTACATTTTATTCGGCATTAAGGACAATTGTGACTAACTCTCCCCCGGCATTTCTATTCCCGGAAGGATCGAGTGTGTGACGGTTTAGCCTAAAGGCGCATACACGGAAATAATTCTCTCCGCGATCCTTATACCATCTACCGCAGCGCTGACGATTCCACCTGCATAGCCCGCACCTTCTCCTGCGGGGTACAGCCCTGACACTCCAACAGCCTCAAGGGAATCACTTCTGGGTATTCTTACAGGAGAAGATGTTCTTGTCTCTACCCCAGTAAGCAGTGCATCTCCCATCCCAAAGCCCTTAAGTTTTCTATCAAAGTAACTGATGGATTCTCTCATAGGTTTACAAACAAAATCCGGAAGACATAGATTAATATCTGATAAGTTGGTTTTCCCGGTATAGCTTGGTCTAACAGCACCCAGTTTCTTTGAAGCCGTCCCATTAACAAAATCATCAAGTCGTTGTACCGGAGCCGAGCTGTCTTTTCCACCTACCATAAAAGCTAGCCTTTCCCATTTTCTCTGGAATTCTACCCCGGCCAAAGGATGAGTTCCACCAAAATCTCCGGGTTCTACAGAAACTACAAGTGCACTGTTTGCATTCTCCCTATTTCTTGCAAACTCACTCATACCGTTTGTAACAATTGAATCAGGCTCTGAAGCAGATGCAACCACTATACCCCCGGGACACATACAGAAAGAGTAAACGGTCCGGTTCTGTGTCTTGCAAAAAAGCTGGTAATCCGCTGCTCCCAATCTTGGATGGGAGGCTGCTTTTCCGTATTGGGCAAGGTTTATCACCTCTTGAGGATGTTCTATCCGGACTCCTATAGAGAAAGGCTTTTGGACAAAGCCTATCCCATCTGCAAGCAACGCTTCATATGTATCTCTGGCACTATGCCCAATAGCAAGGACCACTACCTCTGAATAAACTTCCTGCTCATTATTAATAATCACTCCGGAGACGCTTGCATTCTTTATCATCAGCGAAGTAACCTTTGCTCCGAACCTTACTTCTCCGCCAAGTTGGATAATTCTATTGCGCATATTGGCTACTACACCTTTTAGTACATCCGTGCCTATATGGGGTTTAGCCTTGTATAAAATTTCTTCAGGTGCCCCTGAATTATAAAGCTCCTGCAGTACTTTTTCACATCGCCTGTCATTAATTCGTGTAGTTAACTTACCATCTGAAAATGTTCCGGACCCACCCTCACCAAACTGTACATTGGTTTCATAACTTAACTCACCTTTTTCCCAATACTCCCGTACTATCTCTGTCCTTTTCTCCACACTTTCTCCACGTTCCAAAACAAGAGGCTTATAGCCGCTTTGAGCCAAAATTAGACCGGCAAACAATCCTGCCGGTCCTGTTCCAATAATTATAGGCCTGAATTTTAGTTTTTCACTACCGGGAATTATTGTTTGCTCCCTGTTATCCTCTATAAGCCTGACATCGGTGTCATTTGGAATGACTGTATTACCTTCAATTTCGACAAACACCGAATACACCATTGTAATATTGTTTTTTCGTCTTGCATCAACGGACTCTTTAATTATCTTAACTTTATCCAATCTACCTTTATTTACTCTCAACTTTTTCGCTGCTATTTCATTTAAAACTACTGCATCTTCATCTAATGGCAGTCTGATATTGCTTATAACAAACTTCACACATACCTCCACGGTTATTAAGTAAAATTCGGATTTATACTATTCTGCGGATTGAATCTTGCGTACTTCGACTTCGACTTCATATACACTTTTCACCATAATGTCTACTGGCAAATTCAATTTTAATGGAACTTTGTGAGTTCCTTCACCCAACCCAAATACATCTATGGATGGCTTCAAACTATTTATATTTATGCTGCTAAGATTAACCCTTAATCCTTTTATAGCGACATCAATACTTTCTGTTTTGATATCATAGGCTAATGTACCGCTTGCATCTGCATTTGCTAAAGTTATTTCGCCTTTAGTAATACTGTACTTCTTTTCAGTCAAAGGTTCGATTATAACGCTTACAGCTACCTCCCTGGGTATATCCACCAGTTTTACCCCCGGGGGCAGAATTAACCTGCTTACTGTATCTACAGTTTTATTTACATCCTCAATGCTAACTGGTTCTGTTCTAAGCTCGGTTATTCTTGATAGTATTTCTGCCGGTCCTGTAATCAAAACCTTCTCAGGATTAACTTTCCTCTGGCCGTCTGTAAAATTAAACGCAGGCTTTCCACTGATAACAAGATTGACCGGGACTTCCTTTGCAACCTGCACTTTGATATCAACTGTAAGATTTTTGCTTAATGAAGTTATTTCATTTCCTTCTGCATCATATACTTTGCAAGCCTGCTTTTTCAGTACTGTATCTCTATCTATATTATTTACATTTATTACAGTTCTAATCTCATCAACGGATCTGATCAAAGTGTCTGCCCCCTGAAGTGTAATAGAATCGGGAACTGCAGTAATTTCGATCATTTTATATCCTGCCTTCAGATTTCCTGATGTTCTTATATCAATCGGAAAAGAGTTTTTCTCAAGCCTGTCTAAATCAATATTAATATATTCCTGAAGGACCTTTTGTACTATTATTCCATCTTCCTTCCCTGTGTACTTAGGACCTTCTATGCCTAAAGTGTTCTCATCGGCCGAGTTTACTTTGGAAAAATCCAGTATTGCTTCAAAATCGTACCCGTTTACACTCTTTATTTTTTCTTCGCTTCCCCTGATTACTATATCTATAGTACGAATAAAATTCTTGTTTTTTAAAAGGATGTTTTTATCCTTTAAAGTATCCTCACCTCTTACTGTCAAAGGTACGGATATCGTTTTTGTCGTTACCGGGTTTACAACAAACCAAAGGATAACTGCGAATAAAATAGATAAGACCTTTATAGTAGTATCCCTTTTCAATAATTCGCTCATTTAGCTTTCACCTTCCACAAGGTCAGTTTTCTGTTCGGAGTATTTCTCTCCAGAAGATTCTTATTCAAAGCCTTCCTTAATGTATCAGGAGTCAGATTTCTTGTTAGCCCCCCATTCAAAGCAAAGGATATCTTTCCGGTTTCCTCCGACACCACTACCGTAATAGAATCCGATACCTCCGTAATTCCAAGCGCGGCCCTATGCCTGGTCCCTAGATCTTTGCTCAGATTGGGGTTATCTGTTAATGGTAGAAAACATGCAGCTGCCTTCAGTTTATTGTTTCTAATTATGACAGCCCCATCATGAAGTGGTGTATTGGGTGTAAAAATATTCACAAGCAATTCAGCTGATACACTTGAATCCAGTTGTGTTCCTGTATTGATTATTTCCCCTATCTTCGTGCTACGTTCAATTACAATCAATGCTCCTGTCGATGTTTTTGACAGCTCAGCAGCAGCCTTAACCACTTCTTCTACTACGGCAGTGGTCTGTATGATGTTATTCTCTTCATCCAGTCCAAAAAGATCGCTGAATCTGCTTCTTCCTATCTGCTCAAGCCCCCTTCTGAGCTCAGGCTGGAATATCACAACTAAAGCAATGGCTGTATACAGGATTGTATTGTTCAGAATAAATGCCAGTGTCCTTAATCCCAGCCAGTCACTTAATTTTGCAGCAATGAGTATAATAAGTATACCCTTTATAAGCTGCCATGCCCGCGTTTCCCTTACCAGCCTGATCAACTTATAAGTTAGGTATGCTACTATACTTATATCAACAAAAGCTTTTACTACTGAAAGCGGATTATCAAAACCTATGTATGCAGCAAAAAAATCTACAATATTATTAAGTTTAAAATTTCTAAGAAATTCTTCCAAAGCCTCACACCCTCATACAAAAACTACCGTTAATAAAAACAGAAAAAAAAAGTCTCCATAAAGACTTATTATATAGAATTATACCCTGTTTTTTAACTATTTGTAAGCTTTTTTTAAATATTTTATTAAAATTTAATATTATGCAGTAATGCCACAATATACCATAATAATTCTTATTTTACAACCTTCACCATACATTGCCAAGGTACACATGTTTCAGATACTCCCCTGCCTTATCTCTGGCCCTCTCAAGTGTAGCTACCGGAGTAGGAGGCCTGTTTTGCATTTTAAAGTTCGGAAAAAATCTCGATAAGTGCAGAGGAATTTCAGGTGATATGGAAGAAAGCCATTTGGACATTTCTCCAATTTCCTCTATCGCATCATTGAGCTCCGGTATAACCAGAGTAGTAACTTCTACATGACAACTTAGAGCGGCAATTTCAACTGTTTCTTTAACATTTTCCAGTGTGCCTTTGCAGATATTCTTATAAAATGATGCAGTATAACCTTTCACATCGATATTCATAGCGTCAATATAAGGGAGAAGCTCCTCCAGCGGTTCTTTACTGATAAAACCGTTTGTGACAAGTACATTTGACAACCCCTGATCCTTTGCCATTCTGGATGTTTCATATACAAACTCATACCATATTGAAGGTTCGTTATATGTATATGCAATCCCTATATTTCCTTTATCCTCTAATGCTTTTGCTTTTCGTACGATTTCATCAGAAGTAATGTTCCCTGTATCCGGATCTTCATGCGCTATGCTCCAGTTCTGACAAAACGAACACTTCAGGTTGCATCCGAAGGTTCCTACAGAAAGTATATTTGATCCTGTATGAAATCTGTATAAGGGTTTTTTCTCAATTGGATCCAAAGAAATTGAAGTAATTTTCCCATAGTTCAAAGAGTATAATTCCCCATCGATGTTTTTTCTTGCACGGCATGCACCTGTATCATCCGGCTTAATAACACAGTTATGGGGGCACAGAAAGCAGTGCACTTTTGAGTTTTCAACCTTCTGGTAGTACATTGCCTGTTTCATTTATGTCTCACCACTTCAAACCTTTCCATCTTATAACTGTCCGTTTCTTTTATACCGGCTTTCTGAAGCGCAATTGAAACCTGCTTTTGGGGAGTATCAACTCCCTCAAGGTTTGGCAGCAGTAGTCCCGAACGTGATCCTGCCCTGACTATTACTCCGTACCTGATAACATCCAACTCATCCATAGATGTAATCGGTTCAGGATCTTTAAGTATATCTACTGAATAGACCAAATCACCGAGTTCATCACTCTCAACCAAATCAAATCTGGGATCGTGCATCCCTGAGTTAACTGCATTGTGAATTATTTCTTCAGCAATACTTTTTCTTGTCGGACCTGTAGTTCCTATACAGCCTCTTAGCTGACCATGCTTTTTTATTGACACAAATGTTCCAGCTTTATTTTCCAGCATCTCTGCCGGCAAGTCCTCAGTAGCCTTTAATACCTCACCCTTTGTGATAAACTCTTCCAATGCCCTTCTTGCAAGAGATACATACGCATCTTCCTTAGCCCTTATCTCTTTGATTTTATTATCATATTTGTCAGTAACTTTCCTGAGTATTTCTCTTTCCTCACTCTTATCGCCAATATCAAATGCAACTACGGAATAACCGACTCCAAATGGACCTTCATATGAATATACTTGCGGCTTCAGCTCATAGCCATCAAGTGCACCAAACATTATTATAAAAGAACGAAGACCACACTCTCCTGCGCTTTCACACAAATCCTCATCTATATCAAGCAGCGCTTCAACATCAGACCTTTTCATACTCTCAACTAAAAGCTCATCAAATATTCTTCCCTTTTCATTGAAACCGTATGGTGCATCTTCCGATAGTTTATGTGACAAATCGCCGCTTGCCAGAAAAACTACCTGTTCATTTGAATCTCTCACAGCTTTTGATATACACATACCAAATTTGTATAAATCCAAAAATGGCAATCCTGATATTGATATATGAACCAGTTTGAATCCATTATATTTTTTATTGACAAAATATAATGGAACTATGGTGCCATGGTCTAATTCGCTGGATAAGCCATATTTCTTTAAGATACCGTCTTCCAAACCACCGGCAAATATTCCGTGCTGCTTTGCATTGCTGATAATTTTGTTTACCAAATCAATATTATTATCAAAGCGCAGTTTTACATCTCCTGCCCCGAATCTCTCCAGGCTTCCCTGAAGCTCCTCACCTGCAGATACATATACATAGTCCTGGAAAACAGGGCCATGAGGTGTTGTAACAATAATCGTGGTGGGCTTTTCCATACTGATTTTTTTTGCGGCCTTAACTACAGCTTTTATTGTTTCATCAGCACCATCTTCATTCCCTTTTCCAACCTCAGGAATTATTATAGGCGGATGCGGAAAAACATATGAACTGATTATTTTTCCCAATATAATCCCTACCTTCCCAGGAAATACCCTATTCCTATAGTAATAATCGAAGTAGCAAAAAATGCTATTACCGTTATCAATGCAATAATTCTCACTAACTTTCTATCCATTTTTATCTCACATCCCATCATATATTATTAATCAATTTATTTTTTTTATTATACTGTTATTTATCGAGAATTACAGAAATTAACACACAAGTGCACTTTACATATATTGTATATTAAGTGTTTATCTAAATAAATATTTTCCATGGTTAATATTTCATGCAAAAAATTTTATGCAAAAAAAAGGGTTTTGAAAGATATTATAGAATATATTATAGCGTAAGGTGAATCAATTTCATAACGAAAGAATTCTCTTCTTACCAAAGACACTAGTATGGAACGCATCTTCCCTGTTGCATAGTAGTGTTTTTCTCTGTTCATAACGAGATTTCCCCTCCATCACCCCTTCTCTGACATCCGTGCGTCTCAGTGATTTAAGCTTCCAGTAGTGCATTGTTTTTTAGTGAACTCATTAAAAAAGGTTTCCCATGTCCGGGATAAACTGTGTTTACATTTAAACTTCTAATTTTCTGTATACTAGCTTTTGCTTCTTCCCTGTCATCAATCATTGAATTAAGAGCAGGCTTGCCCATATTCGTAAAAATATCACCACAAATAAGTTCTCCGTCAGCTGTGATAATTCCTATAGATCCTTTAGAATGTCCTGGGAGGTGAAGTATTTTGGCATTTAGACCGTATTGTAACAGATCAAAGTCTTCATCTATCTGGAAATCCGGTTTGAATTCTGTTATTTTAAATAATGCGTTAACAATCTTCTTTGCAATATAATTACCAGTTTTTCTGTTGCAGAACATATCTCCTTGTTCTACCATCCCGAAATCACCAGAGTGCATCGCAATTTTCGTATTGAATTTCTCACGCAGATATGCACAATTTCCGGAATGATCAAAATCACCATGTGTAAGAATTATAAGATTTAGATTTCCCGGTTTACAGCCTGCGCTTTCAAGTTCATTCTCTAATTTTGTCCGCTTACCTGCCCTCCCTGTATCAATTAGAATAAATCCTTTGTTTGTTCTTATCAGATAGCAATTGGCAACAACTACACCCAAAATTATAGTCTTAATGTCCATTATCCCACCCCTTTACCTACACAAAATATTAATGTTCCAGATAATATAACGCTTTCAAACTTTCCAAAATAATCCATCGCCCAAAGTCATGGTCTACTATCTGTTTATCTGATATTGCAACTACTTTTGTTTATTAGCTCTTAGAAATTTATCGCCCCAAAAAGGTATTCGACACTTTTAGCCAAATTCCTCCAATGAAGATTATCCTGTAGAGTAGCATTAATTACTTTCTAAACCTAACCGAAGGCTTAATTTTACTATAAAAAAATGAAGTATAAGTTTCTTAAATTAAGAAACTTATACTTCATTTTCATGTTTCAAATCTTAAAACATTTGCTTTTTGGTGCGGGCGAAGCGGCACAAGTAATATCTAAACAAATGCACGATATTTATACTTATGACATGACAAGCCTCCAGTAAGTCCAGAGGCTTGTCATTATTAATTTTTTAGGTTAATCTCATTATGATTCTCCATATGGATTTGTTTTCTTATCATAACCATATTACACTTTAGACAATCTACTGCAGGTGTTTTATATATAGCGATAGCCCCACAACTTATTGCAATATTTACGAATGTAGAATTAGGTTTCAATAAACAAAAAAGCACCTTTAAAAGGTACTCCTTAAAATCATGTTATAGTACTATTTTCATCATTATATTTCATCATTGTAATATTTCTCAATGGCCTCTCTCAAGTTATTGGCT
>JAOAIJ010000005.1 GCA_026414765.1 Clostridia bacterium
CGGCAGACAGTAGTCTTAAAAAGCACAAATACCGATGACAAAATCTACTATACAACAGACGGTTCGATACCCACTACAGCTTCGACCCTGTATACGGCACCCATAATTGTCTCAACTACGACAACAATAAAAGCACTTGGAGTAAACAGAAATAATCAAGCAGGAAATGTTTCATCATTTACATATACCATAAATCCTGATTTAGACACTGAGAAGCCCTCAATAACTGCAAGTATGCCGGTGGGACACTCGGAGAGCTCAGTAAATGTGTATTTTACAATAAAGGACAATAAATCCAAATCGACAACAGCATACTATACTGTTGACGGTACTCCTGCAACAACCTCATCACCCGTTTACGTGTCCGGGGACGCATTGGCGGGATTACCTGGCCCAGAGATCAATATATCAAGGACTACAACCTTCAATTTTCTGGTTGTAGATGGTGCCGGAAATAAAACCACTGAGAGTTTTTTCTACAACATAGGACCCATAAGTGCAAATGGGGATTTCAGAGAGGAAAGCATATACTTCCTTCTTACTGCCAGATTCTATGACGGTGACTCATCCAATAACAGATACTGCAGGTCAGATGACACAAGCGGAAACAAGGCAAATAATGACCCGCCATGGAGAGGTGACTTCAAAGGGCTTGTGGAAAAACTTGATTATATAAAAGCCCTGGGTTTTTCCGCCATCTGGATTTCTGCACCTGTTTTGAACAGAAGTGATTATGATTACCACGGATACCACGCATGGGATATGGAAAAAATTGACGGAAGGTTGACATCACCGGGTTATGACTATCAGCGACTGATAAATGAGTGCCATGCAAGAAAAATCAAATTAATTCAGGATATTGTTTTAAACCACAGTGGAAGATATGGAATCAATGACAAAGCTGAAGTCAAATACTGGGGTGATTTGAACGACCCGCAGTGGGGGAACGGAACAGCTATCGACTACTATGACGAGTACAATCCGAACTTCGAATACGATGGAGTTTCAATAGAACCAAAGTCCGGAAAAAGCTACTATAATGGCGATTTGTGGCAAAAGGAAAAGCCAGACCTGCCGTGGGAGGGTGTAGAAGAAAAACAATGGTGGCCTGGGGGCTATGGGGGCACCATACCACATGCCGGAGAGCTTGACAGGCTCTGGGGTGTAAAGAGTCCGTACAGTTCTCCGGAAGGCTATAAAATATGGCACTTCCAGTGGCCCGGAATGTATGAATCCCAGTTCTCCCTTTTAAACCCGGAATGGTATCACTGCTACTGGCTGAAGAACTGGGAGGACTATACCTGCCAGTATGGTACAATCCATGAGGATTGTCTCGACTTGAATACAGAGTCGCCCGTAGTTCAAAAATACCTGACAGATGCATACAGCAGGTATATCCAAATGGGAGTTGACGCCTTCCGTGTAGATACTGCGAAGCATATCAGCAGGAATACCTTCAACAGGCGTTTCACCCCTGCATTTCATAAAGCTGCAGCAGCAGCCGGAAATCCTAATTTCTTCATGTTTGCTGAAGTATGTGTTAGGGACCATGGCGTATGGAACAAAGGCAATGCAGCATTGTCCGTCCCATTCTATACATGGAAGGAAAGAACCACTTACAGCGCAGATGATAAGACAGCAGCGTGGGAATCCTATAATTATGAAACCAGTATTATGGGTGCTGACAAGCAGCCTGTAAGCAATAACCACCTGCTTGTTGGAAATGAATATCACAAACCTGACTACTCTCAATATTCGGGAATGAGTGTTATCGACTTCCGTATGCACTGGAACTTCCGCGACGCTTCATCTGCATTCAGTATTAGGGATGGAGACAAGTACACCAATGACGCTACATGGAGTGTAACCTATGTTGATTCCCATGACTACAGTCCAATAGAGGGCGGAAGTAACACTTACCTCAGGTATAATGCAGGAGCATCAGCTTTTGCAGAAAACTGGGACTTGATGTTTACCTGGAGGGGGATACCATGTATCTTCTACGGAAATGAAATACTTTTCAAGGAAGGCAAAGTTATCGATATGGGACCGAACATGCCTCTTGAAGATACGGGAAGAGCATATTTCGGCAAGCATTTGGAAGGAACTGTGGAAACCACTGATTTCGGTATATGGAAAAATGCTTCGGGAGAAATATCCACTACCCTGACCCACCCCCTTGCAAAGCATGTAACAAGGCTGAATCGCATAAGAAGAGCAATTCCGGCACTCCAGAAGGGTCAGTACTCTACTGAGAATGTTAGCGGGGCAATAGCATTTAAGAAGAGGTTTACGGATACGGATAAAAAGGTAGACAGCTTTGCTCTAGTTACAATATCTGGTGACTCAACCTTCAGCAGTATACCCAACGGCACATACGTGGATTCTGTAACAGGCGATAAAAAGGTAGTTACCAACAATACACTAACTGCCAGTTGTGCAGGAAAAGGCAATATGAGGATATATGTTCTTAACACTGCCAATACCCCTGCTCCCGGGAAAATAGGAGAAGACACCCAATGGCTTAAATAAACCGGTTCAAAAAAAGAAGTGTCGCAAAACTACTTTAAAGTAGTTAGCGATGCTCTTTTTATCATCAAAATCAAGCAATCCACAGCTATTCATTCTTAAATATGATTGACTGTGGATTGTTTTTAGTTTCTTGGCGCACTTTAATAAGCTCATTACCTTTCTTTTTGTGTATCATAGAACATATTCTCACGTTTGCTGATATCCTTTTTGAAGCTTTTCTTTTTCCACTGTTCAAAGGTCTGAGGCTTTATGTAGTACTTTTGCCTTCTCCCCTCCAGATATAGGTAATTCTCTTCACTTTCGTACCCTGAGTCTGCAATAATAATTTTAAAATAATCATCATATTTGGACTGCATATCATTCGGTAATGGAATCAGTATCTGTTTTTGAATAATTATTCCTGACCTCAAATAATTGGTTGTGGGTATCGTATTGCTCCTGGCGTTCCTTGTATTCCTGGAGTTTCTCCATAAACTTCTGCAACTGGGATTTACGTTTTCCAATTCTATAAAAAAATTCCACACCTGCTGTCTTCTGCACTTCTTCCAGATATCCGAGAATTTTCTTAATAGCCTCTACAACAGACCCTTTTGTGATGTTAAAGGTTACCGAATACGCAAGATTTACTCCAGCATTTATTGGCAAGACCAGTTGACAGTATTAGCCAAATCCTGTATAGTTCTTTTGTTGTGTTGTTTTTTCATCAATTAATTATACAATATACAACACTTGCGGGCCCTTTGGTCCCCGTATTTTACTATTTTGGAGCATAAAAAGGGACTGTGCAAAACTATAGTTTTGCAACAGCCCCTTTTTACTAAATCCGGCATCTAATGATATTTTGATGCCTCAGTCTTTTCAGCGTCCAATGAATTGCTGTACAAGTACTTTTCCATAGGTAGGACTTTCAACAATTCCTACTCCTGTATAATTAAAGTTTCCATTCATTATATTTTTTCTGTGTCCTTCCGATGCCATCCATTTCTTTACAGCATCCTCTATACTATCATTACCGGCAATATTCTCACCTGCATTTTTAAAGCTTACTCCAAACTGTCTCATCATATCAAATGGTGAACCATATGTAGGTGATTCATGTGCAAAATAGTTGTTATCAACCATATCCTTTGCCTTTAGCCTTGCAACCTTCATCAGCTCCATATCAAACTGAAGAGCTGCTACACCTCCATTGGCCCTCTCTTTGTTAATAAGATCAAGAAGTGTTTGCTCATCCTGAGATATTCCTGATGGCGGGGTTGTCTTGCCGGTTGACGGCGTAGTCTTGGCTCCGGTTCCTTTTGGGGTAGCTTTTGGAGTAGCCTTTTTTGTAACTGGAGTCTTCGAAGGTATATTTGCTGAATCAGCAACTTTAATGTATTTACTGTATGCAGCACCTACACAGCCTCCCGATACCTCATACAAAGCATACCAATCCCCAACCATTCCAAAGACCTTTACTTTCTGTCCCTTTTTAAGAGTGCATGTTATAGGATATTTTGTATCCGGCCCCTGTCTTACATTTAATGTTTTACCAATAACAACTCCATCTACAAAATTTGATTTCTTGAAATAAGGAGCTGCGACAGTACTCTTGGTACCAATCCCTGTAAACCCTAATACAGAAGTGAGTACGAGAGTTAATACCAGTAGCATAATTATTTTCCTCTTCATAAAATCCCTCCAAAAATATATACTTCTTACTAGAAGAAATTACGTATGCTTATAGTATTAACAAAAATATTCGAATTATTTACATAAGAGTAATATAAAAGTAAAAAAACTTCGGTTAACCGAAGTTTTTTTACTTTTATCATTTGGAGCAGCATAAATGAGGAGCTAAAGCTTGAATACACAGCAATTCTGCAGCTATCACAATCTTGCCCCATGACCATCAATACGCTTTACCCCAGTAGACCATATGTTTTGCTGCCTTCCCGCAGCACATACAATTTTCTGAAAGCTGCTCCTGTTCAAAAGGAATACACCGGGCAGTAGCAGAAGTTCTCTCTTTTACCGCATCCTCACAGGCTCTTTCCCCACACCACATTGCTTTAACAAAGCCTGGGGTTTCATTAATTGTTTTTTCAAATTCATCAAGGGTTTTTGCCGTAAATGTCTTCTTATCCCTCATTTGTCTTGCTTTTTCAAGCAATCCCCTTTGGACATCAGCAAGCAACTGCGGCAGTTTTTCTTCCAATTCGTCAATTGATACAAATATCTTTTCTCTGTTATCCCTTCTTACAAGCACAACCTGATTCTTTTCTATGTCCTTGGGCCCTATCTCCAGACGTACGGGAACACCCCTCATTTCATGCTCGCTGAATTTCCATCCAGGCATTTTATCGCTGTCGTCAACTTTTACCCTTATTTGCTTTGACAGCTTATCTTTAAGCTCATATGCCTTCTCTATGACACCTTCCTTATGTTGTTGGATCGGTATGATTACGAGCTGAATCGGCGCTATTGCCGGCGGCAGTACAAGACCACTGTCATCGCCGTGAACCATGATTACAGCACCTATTAGCCTTGTAGTCACTCCCCATGAAGTTTGATGTACATACTGGAGCTGATTATTTTTATCTGTGTATTGAATTCCGAATGCTTGCGCAAACCCATCGCCAAAATTGTGTGATGTGCCTGATTGCAGAGCTTTGCCATCATGCATAAGGCTCTCAATCGTATAGGTTGCATGTGCTCCTGCAAATTTCTCCTTCTCGGTTTTCTTTCCCTTAACAACTGGTATGGCAAGAACTTGTTCACAAAAATCTGCATACACATTCAGCATTCTAATTGTTTCTTCCTGCGCTTCCTCAGCGGCAGCATGTGCCGTATGCCCTTCCTGCCATAAGAATTCAAGTGTTCTGAGGAATGGACGTGTTGTTTTTTCCCATCTGACGACTGAACACCATTGGTTGTATAGCTTCGGCAAATCTCTATAGGAATGTATTATGTTCGCATAGTGATCACAGAATAGAGTTTCCGATGTAGGCCTTACACATAGTTTTTCGGTAAGTTCCTCCTTGCCGCCGTGTGTAACCCATGCAACTTCAGGTGCAAACCCTTCTACATGATCTTTTTCTTTTTGGAGCAGACTTTCAGGTATAAACATAGGCATATACACATTTTCATGCCCTGTTTCCTTAAATCTTCTGTCAAGGTCTTTTTGGATATTCTCCCAAATTGCATAACCATATGGACGGATTATCATACAGCCTCTTACACTTGAATAATCGACAAGATCCGCTTTTTTTATTACATCCGTATACCATTGTGCAAAATCTTCATTCATAGAGGTTATCGCCTCTACAAGTTTCTTTTCCTGTGCCATAGAAATCAACTCCTTTAAATTGAAAATCCGCCCTAAAACAAATGCTTCAGGACGGAAATATTTTCCCGCGGTACCACCTAAAATTGCCTTTCTACAAGGATAGCAAGGCCATCTTCAAAGCCTCTATCGGTGCTCAACCGGCAAGCTTTCAACCTGCATCTCAGGGGTGGGAAGAAAAGCTTTGTTTAGGAGCCTCCCAGCAAATCGGCCTCCTTCTCTTGAAACATTACCTTTCGCAGTCCCTTCATAGATATGCTCATTAAGTAAACACAACTCTTTAATTAAATATAATATACCCAGAATCTCAAGTCAATATAATCTACTAATTTAGGAGTATCTTTATTAGCATAACCCAGGTTATTTGAGGAAATATTTTCATTCTTTCTGTCAGTATGTATACTTGAGCCCTTTGTTGTATTATAATTTAAAGATAAATACAACAAAAGGAAGCGAGAAAGTATGAAAGTAGGAATAGGTCAGGACAGCCACAGATTTGATTTTTTTGATAAGAGTAAAAAGCTCATTCTCGGAGGAGTCATATTTGAGGACCACGCTCCTTTACAGGGGAACAGTGATGCTGACGTTGTACTTCATTCGATAACAAATGCCGTATCAGGAGTTACATGCGTAAATATACTGGGTAAAGTCAGTGATGATTTATGTCTGAAGCAGGGCATTACAGATAGCAGTGTGTATCTGAAGGAAGCACTGAAGTATCTTGAGGAGAGTAAGATTGTTCATGTGTCTATATCGATAGAGTGTTCAACTCCAAAGATAACACCCAGAATTCACGAGATGCGGGCAAGTATATCAAAGCTATTGGATATACCGGAAAACTGTATTGGCATTACGGCAACTACAGGAGAAGGTTTGACAGCCTTTGGACAAGGCCAGGGTATACAGGTATTCAGCTGTGTTACAGTAATATAATTAAAGGACAATTCTGTAGTTTTATCTTTCAGACTACAGAATTGTCCTTTTCTAAGCTCTTACTTCAGCTTCTGAATAAAACCTTTTCTCTCGTAAACATCCATGCTGCAAGACTAGTGGTAGCAATCATATAAACTATGGATGAACCTACTGCCAAAATCAGTTTTGAATAGATTATCACTCCCCCGAGCACCATCTTTATTGCCGATATGGTATTCAATATTGGTACAAGGAACATATACACGGGAATATCATTTGCCTGCATGAACATTGTTGTATAGGCAGGTATTAAAACTACGATTATCAACAACCCCAGATAGGTCTGAGCTTCCTTAAAGGATTTGGCATATGTACTGAGTGCTATCTGTATCCCTGTAAAAATAAACCCAAGTAAAATTGCAATACACAGTGTCAATAATACTGCAGGCACTGGCAGATCAAAGCCAGTAACATTATCCCCTACTCCCATAGTCAAAGAGTTGGGGTTCAATATGTAGCTTATTATTAGCCCTGTCAGGCTCGCTAATACAGTCATAAAAGCAAATAAGTTTACTGTAAGGAATTTACCGATAAGTATGGATATCCTTTTAGGTCTTGTTGTAAGCAAAGGCTCAAATGTATTTCTTTCTTTCTCACCGGCAATAAGGTCTGTAGCTGCGGGTATTCCTCCTGTAGCGATGAAACTGACCAGCAGCATAGGTATCAGCATGCCCAACATGGGATTGCCGCCTTTTTTGGTATCTGCTACGTTTTTATGCTCAATATTTGATGGCTGAAGGATATCGGTACTTACACCTAATGCAGAAATTCTTTCTGCGACCATTCCCATATTGAATTTTTGAATGGCCTCATTTACAATACCTACACTACCTTCTGATTTCGTCTTTGACTTATCATACATCAATCTGATGGTAAAAGGCTTTTTATCCTTTAGTTTCTGAGCATAATCCTTATCAAAATCAAGCACAACTCTGACTTTTTCATTTCTGACTGCTTCAACAGAATCCCCTATATTATCAATTAATTTTATATTAGGATATTCCTTGATTATTTTGCTTTTTACCATAGACTTGACTTCTTCCGTTCTGGAGTTCTCGGACAAACCGATTGTCACGTTCTCATTAATGTCCTTCTGGAGCTTTTCTACTCCGCCTCCGACAAGACCGTAAATTACGGGGAAAATAATGATAGGTACAACAATACTGGTAATAATAGTCTTTTTGTCTCTCGTTATATCCTTTACTTCCTTCTTGAATATAGTCCAAATATGCTTTAAGTTCATTATTTATCACCTACCAATCTAATGAAGATTTCCTCAAGATCATCATCATTGTATTTTTTCTTAAACTCATCAATTGTTCCTGTGTCCAGAAGATTTCCTTTATGAATTATGCCGATCCTGTCACATAGCTTCTCCACCTCGTTCATAGAATGGCTGGAAAATATCACAGTCTTCCCATCCTTTTTGCAATCTGCAATAAAATCATGGACATCTCTTATACTGCTTACGTCAAGTCCGGATGTAGGCTCGTCCAGAAGCATCATATCCGGGTTATGTACTATAGAACGTGCAAGAGCAACCTTTTGTTTCATACCCTTTGAAAGCTTGGAAGCTTTCCTGTCAAGGTATTCTTCCATGCCAAAAGCTTTGGCCAGGTAACTTATTCTTTTCTTAATTTCTGCCTTATTCATGTCATTCAACTCGCCGAAGTAAGCGATATTCTCTTCCGCAGTCAACCTATCATAAAGGCCGCTCTCTCCTCCGAAAAGTATACCTATATGACCCCGTACTTCTTCAGGTTTTGTTTGGATATCAAAACCGCATATTTCAGCAGTACCCTCTGTAGGCTTCAGCATAGTAGCCAGCATCCTCAAAGTAGTTGTCTTTCCTGCCCCATTTTCTCCTAAAAGTCCAAAAATTTCTCCCTTCTTGATATCGAAGGTTATTCCATTTACTGCTGTCACCTCACCAAACCTCTTGGTGAGATTCTTAACTTTAACCATTTCATTCACTCCTCCATACTCTGGAATTAATTTTATCTGTTATGCTATTTACTTTATTTTTTATACAGATGCAATCGATACCTTCCATCAAAGCCGTCCAGAATGCTCTATAATTGCATCAGCAAATGCCAAATCCTCTTTTGTGGTAATTTTTATGTTATCATATCTTCCCATCACAAGTTTGGTACACACGCCTAATCTTTCAGCAAGTATGGCATCATCTGTACCTGTGTACCCTTCCTCTTCCGCTTTCTTATGGGCTTCCATTATTATGTCGTATTTGAACGCCTGAGGTGTTTGAATGGACCACAAAACATTTCTCTCAAGGGTTTCAGCTATAAAGCCGTCCTTATCACTCTTTTTTATTGTGTCCTTGACAGGCACTGCTGCACAGGCTGCACCAAATCCCCTGGCTGCTTCTATGCATGCCATTATCGTTTCTTCTCTCACAAAGGGTCTTGCCCCATCATGTATCAATATAATATCCGATTCCCTTTTAGCTTCTTTCAAACCGTTATAGACCGAATTCTGCCTTTCGCTTCCACCTGCCACAACGGATTTTACCTTTTCAAACCCATACAGGTCTATGATACTTTTTTTGCAATACATTATATCAGCTTCATTTACCACAAGTATTATTTCGTTTACTGAATCACAATCTTCAAAAGCCTGAATCGTCCTTGCAATAACCGGTTTTCCACATACATCCACATACTGTTTGTTAATATCCATATTCATGCGTGTTCCTTTACCCGCCGCCACAATAACAACACTTACAGATATTCCAGCTCCTGTTTCCATTCTTCCTCCACACCAGGCCCTTCCGGCTGTAATCCTCAACACTATATCATTATGCGATATATCGTTAAGTGATATATCGCATAATGATATAGTACTACCACATCCTGATTTTGTCAATACAATGATTAAAACCCAATAAAAAAAGCTGTATTCATACAGCTTTTATATTACTCTCTCTATAACATTTTTGGGTTTTGCAAATATCATCCGCCCCGCAGCTGTTTGAATAACACTGGTGACCATCACACTCACCAGTTCGCCCATATACCTCTTGCCACCTTCTACTACTATCATTGTACCATCATCCAGATATCCTATTCCTTGTCCATTTTCTTTACCGTCTTTAACTATCTGAATGGACATCTCCTCTCCAGGCAGGGCAATAGGTTTCATTGCATTTGCCAGCTCATTTATGTTCAAAACCTGTACCCCATGGACATTAGCTACTTTGTTAAGATTATAATCATTGGTTATTATTGTACAACCAGTCCTTTTAGCTGCCTTAAGTAATCTATCATCTACTTCGGCTCCTGTCGCATCATCAAAGTTTTCAATTTTGACAGGAAAAGCAAGCTCTTTCTGCAAAGCATTCAACACGTCTAATCCACGTCTGCCCCGGTTTCTCTTTAATCCATCCGGCGAATCCGCAATGTGCCTTAATTCCTCCAGGACGAAGTTCGGAATAACCAGCTGTCCTTCCAGAAAGCCGCTTCTACAAATGTCAACAATCCTACCATCAATAATAACATTTGTATCGAGCATTTTTAGCTCCATAGCACCTTTCTGCGACAATCCCTTTGCCGAATCCGAAAAGGATTCATGCTTCTTGCCAAGTGCTATACCCACCCCTATACATGCAAATAAAATATTAGATATGATAGAAAGCGGTAGCCCAACAATACCTATCCTGTTAACAGGTATATTTATAAGATTAGCAACGATAAGTCCTGCGATCAGACCTGCCGAACTCACTGTAATCTCGTATATAGTCATTTTCTGCAATGTCGCTTCGATTTTGTCAAGCAGCTTCAATACTGCCGATATTATCTGATTGGCAGTAGCATAGAATAATAGTGCGCAAATCACAGACAAAATAAAGAATATACCAAATTCAATACCTGTCTGAAAAGAGATATCATTCACCATGAAGATTGTTCTCGTCAGTGTAAACCCGGTAATTGCGCCTATTAAAGCAAATGAGCCCCTTATTACATTGTTTATCACTATACCTAACTCCCCTATAGACACCTGAATATGTTTCTTTCCTATAGATAAATGGTTATATCATGCAATATACAGTTGTATACACTAAATCAACAAAAAGTGCTTGCCGCTAATGTATTAGTACCCCTATTGCAGTCACACGGTTCACAGTTAAAGTAATTTTAGCTTCAGAGTTGGTTGACTATAGTTAAGGCCCGGGAAAATATATCAGACATTTCTGCTAGAAGCTTCATGCCGGATAGTTCTCAGTCAGGCTAAAATCTATATCCTCAATTTAATAATCAAAACAAAAAAATGAAATAAATAATAAGACTAGTTTTATTCTATTTAGATATTAATCAATCATATACTAATGTGGTCATTTATTATGTTCTCAATTTCACATGGATCCACGCCTCTTGCCAGTACAAGCTCGCTTATAAGTATCTGGCGGGCACTGTTCAGCATCTTCCGTTCTCCTGTAGACAGGCCTTTTTCCTTTTCCCTAAGCATTAATGACCTGACAACATCAGCAACTTCAAAGATATTGCCACTTTTAATTTTCGTCATGTTTTCCCGATAACGCTTGTTCCAGTTCAAGTTAATACTGTTATTCTGATCTCCCAAAACTTTCAATACCTTGTCCACTTCAAGGCCGCTAATAACTTCCCTGATACCTATATCCCCGATATTATGCGTAGGAATCATTACCTTCATGTCACCCAGTGGCATTTTCATGACATAGTAATTCTGCTTCTGTCCAAGAATCTCCCTTTCTTCAATTGATTCAATAATACCCGCTCCATGCATTGGGTAAACAATCTTGTCCCCAACATTAAACATAATAAACTCCTCCGATAAATAAAACTTCCTCACAACCCCCGGAAGCCTTAAAAATCAAAAAAAGATTCAATTGAAACATTTTGTGTAATAAAATTTCCCACAATAAACAGTATACTACAAAGAAATATTATTGTCAAAACGAATTATTTTAACATGGGGTAATGGTTATGTCAACGGAAAATTTATGCCTTATTGCGGATTACAGTATGAAATGTTTACCAATTCATTTTCAATTGACAAGTAACAGACTCAGCAATTATAATGAAATTAACAATCTTAAATCCGCTTGTTACAAGCTTTATGCATTATTCAGGGGTTCTGGCGGTTTCTAAACCCTTGAAGCACAGTTTCATAAATATTACACCTAAGGAGTGAGCCATATTGAAAGACATAAAAGTGGATGAATTCCAATTTACGGCAAGTGAACTGCTTGTTAGGAATAAAAGCATTATCGATTTAATAACAAAATTTCAGGATTCCAACGCAAGAGTCAATCGCGCAGTAGTGAAATCAGTTACTCAATGTGGCTGTGTAAAGATTCATGCCAAAAAGCAGGCATTTCCCGAGGATGCTGACTTTGAAGAAGTACGTAATGCCATGAAAACGCATATAGACGGGAAGTTATGCGAAAATTGCAGGGATTTGATTGAAAAGGATATCGGTAGAAATTTATTTTACCTTGCCTCAATATGTAATACATTGGATCTGAATTTGTACGATATACTGCTCAAAGAACTGGATAGAGTAAAAATGTTGGGAAAATATAACTTAAGATAAAAACAGTACTGTGTGAAATCACACAGTATTATTTTTTGTCCTAAATATGTCTGTTATCGATAAGGAGTTGATCCTGCACTCTCCTGAGGCCTTCCTTTATCATCCTGGCTCTTACCTCTCCTATACCTTCTACATCATCAAGTTCTTCAGTTGAAGCCTTTAATATCCCCTGGAGATTATAAAATGATTCAACAAGCTTTCTTATCACCGTCATAGGTACTCTCGGAACTTTGTTCATAATCCTGAACCCTCTGGGAGATACATTGATGTCAAATGAGTTGTTTCCACCATAGTATCCTAATGCACGGCACACAAATGTAAGTTCCATCAGTTCCTCATATTTCAGTGATTTTATTTGTCTCATTACATCTTCAGCACATTTATCATCAACCGGTATCATATAATCCTCAATGACAAGAAGGCCGTCTCCTTCGATATTTGCCAGCAATTCCTCAAGCTGCATGCTTATCAGTCTTCCTTCATTGCCAAGTTCACAGATATACCTGTCAATTTCTGCAACTATTCTCATGACCATCTCTGTTCTCTGTATAACCAAGGCAACATCATCCAGGGTCACTATATCCTCAAATTCCAGTACACTCAGATTGTTCATGGCATCATCCAGTACTGCCTTATATTTCTCCAAGGTCTGCAGCGCCTGATTTGCTCTGGTCAGGATAGTCGGGGTATCTCTCAGAATATATTTTTTAGAGTCCATATAGAGAGTAATAATATTTCTCCGCTGAGAAATACATATTACAACTTCTCCCGTCTGTCTTGCTACTCTTTCAGCACTTTTATGCCTTGTACCGGTCTCTTCGGTAGGTATGGAAGGGTCAGGTATCAACAGTGCATTTGCATACAGGATTTTTTTCAAATCCTTGCTCACAATTATAGCACCGTCCATTTTTGCCAACTCATATAGCTGTGCCGGGGAGTATTCCTTATTTATAAAGAAGCCGCCGTCTACAATATTCATAACCTCCTGGGAGTCACCTATTACAATAAGGGCGCCGGTTCTTGCTCTCAGTATGTTATCCAGACCTTCTCTCAATGATGTTCCCGGAGACATCATTTTCAATATATCCAGCATTTCATTTTCCTTAAGTCTCTCTTCCCTCATAACCCCTCCGAAAATCAGCTGACAGTTGACATTTGAAAGTTACAAAACCACTAAAAACAGCTAATCACAAGAAACATATATTATTTGTCCAGGCCCTGAAATCCAAAAAATCTTGGATATAAAAGTATCTTTCATTTACACTTCTTTACCTAATTATACCCATTCATTATCTCAGCTGTAAACTGCATACTATAAACTACAATAATACCTCCAGTGCCTGCTGAACATTTTCTACTGATTTTATATTTATGCCGTTTATATCTTTCATTTGCTTGATTATTTTCATATTTCCAGCAGGGACAATACAATTTTTGAATCCTATACGGGCTGCTTCAATAATTCTCTTATCTATCTGATTCACTGCTCTCACTTCGCCCGTCAGACCCACTTCCCCTATCAGTACACTACCCTCTCTCACAGGCGTATTCCTGAAACTTGATGCTATTGCAGTAATCACACCCAGATCACAAGCCGGTTCGTCCAGTTTGAGTCCTCCCACAACATTTACATAAGCATCATAGCTGCTTAGCTGCATTCCTACCCTTTTCTCAAGTACCGCCATAAGAAGTGTAATTCTGTTATAGTCTATACCTGTCGCCATCCTTCTTGGCATCCCGAAATTGGTTGCGCAGACAAGTGCCTGTATTTCTATCAGCATAGGCCTGGTTCCTTCAACACTTGATATCACAACAGATCCCGGAACATTTTCCGGCCTTTCGGAAAGCATAATCTGTGACGGATTATCAACTTCGACCAGTCCTACATCTCTCATTTCAAATATTCCAATTTCATTAGTAGATCCGAACCTGTTCTTCACTGATCTCAATACCCTGTAGCTCAGGTGTCTGTCACCTTCAAAGTAAAGAACTGTATCCACCATATGTTCCAGTACCCTGGGACCAGCTATAGCTCCTTCTTTAGTAACATGTCCTACTATGATTATCGTAATACCACGGCTTTTTCCTATCCTCATAAGCCCTGCGGTAATATCTCTGACCTGACTTACACTCCCGGGAGCAGATGTAAGGTTTTCATTGAACATGGTCTGAATAGAGTCTATGATCACTAGACCAGGTTTTTCTGATTCTATAACTTTCTCTACAGCTCTGAAATTTGTTTCGGAAACCATAAGCAAATTGGAATTCCTTACATCAAGTCTATCGGCTCTTAACTTAATTTGCTTTATAGATTCCTCGCCTGAGATATATAATAACTTTGAATCAAGCTGAATCTTATCACAGATTTGAAGTATTAAAGTTGATTTGCCTATGCCCGGGTCTCCTCCTACAAGTATCAATGAGCCTTTTATAAGTCCGCCACCAAGCACTCTGTCCATCTCTTTTATCCCGGTGGAATAGCGCTCTTCATCCCCTACTTTGATATCATTTATACTGACCGGCTTAATATCATTGTAATGGATATGGTCTGACTTTTGCAAGTTATCCTGAAACTGCTCGACAAATGTATTCCACTGGCTACATGCCGGGCACTTCCCAAGCCATCCCATCGATTCATAACCACATTCCTGACATACAAAAATCGGTTTTAACTTTGCCATTACTTCCTCCCATTCAACTACCCTATAACTGTTCCCTCTCAAATCAATACAAGGTAAGCATGATTCCGCGTTTATCACACTTACCTGTACTTACACATACCCTATAGTATAAAGAATTATTTTCATACAGGAGCTTCCAGTATGCTGCGCTTTATTAAAAAGGTTTTTCTTTTTTTCGACCTGGTAATTAACCATGGAATAAACCCATTTACTGTCCTTAGAAACCGTAAGCCCCTAAAAGAATATACAGAAAAAAGCGGTAAAATACCCCCAACCAACTTTGATTACAATAAAAATGAGGAAAACATGAATTAGACTACTTAATCATCAGCAACCTATTACTTTTATACCTCTCCTGCATCCAGCAGTTCCATCAGGACCAAAACAAACATGGCATGTGACCATGTTAATGGAATCACCCATTCAGGTCTTCCAGTATCGCGATTTACCTGCTCCGGCAGCAGCCCCAACTCTGTCCTTGATTTTACAGCCCAGTAAAAATAACTTTTTGCTTTGGCAAAGTCCCTTCTGCTGCAGTAATATAACGCAACCCAAAGTGTAGTCAGTACCCAGGGATTACCTCCGGCATAATTGTCACTTTCATATCTTTTTATTCCACCTATGACCGGCGAAGTAAGAGCCCGTTCGATATTTTCTACAGTACAGGCGACTCTGTAATCATCGCTTTCAAATACTCCAAATGGAATAGATATGCCAAGAAGGCTTATATCAATCATTCCATCCTCTAAAGTTACATCTCTTTTATATCCTTTCGGATTAACCTCTATTACGGTCGTATCCTGTGAATACTCTCCGCCCCAGGGGTTTAGTTTAGTTCTTATGCTCCTTAGGAAACACCTTCTGTCCTCTTTCCACAGATGTTTCTCCATAGCAGCTTTCATGCCCATCCACGCTTTTTCCCAGATAGGTACCTTATCCTGCCCCCTGCCCAACACTCCTGCAATTTCAACTGCCGCCTTTATCCCACCGCATACTGCAGCAGAGGAGTATGTGTGCTCTCCGAATCTTTCCTCCCACAAGTCGTAACTTGGCTTCGGAAGACCGGTATCTTCATCAACAAAATTTACAAGGAAATCCGCAGCTTTTTCAACACTCTCCCAAACACCCTCGAGGAATTCTTTGCTTCCGGTCATCTCATAGTGCTTCAGCATTCCCCATATGATAGTACCTGTCTCGTCAATCTGAAGACCCCATGAAGGGGCAATATTTCCATCCATATGGTATCTTTGCTGCCATGAACCTTCATCATCCTGAACCTGAACTGCCCACTCATAAAATTTCTCTACTGAAGAGGTCAAACCACATTTATCCAAAGCGCCGGTAATAAACGCAGCGTCCCTTCCCCAGCAATACGCATACCTTCCACATCTGGTAAATCCCTCGTCAATTTCAGGTGCCGCAAGAAGCCCGCCTGTTTTCTTGTCCGACATAAGCTTAAACACCAGGAGAGTTCTCTTATATAGATTATTTACATCAATATCCGACGTGTGGACTTTCTGTGCTTTATTCAGAAAATCCAGCCAGTATTCCTCAGTATTCTCATATTCTTGTATTATATCTGAATTATTCATACTGTGCACTACTTTTTTAAGGTTTTTTAGTGTATCTGATGCACAGACATGGAGAGTAAATTGTCTTTTCTCCCCAGGCATTATTCTACCCAGCTTCCACGATACAGCACCGTCCGGCATCATACCTATACTATCGTTTCCGTTCAGTTCAGTATATCTTGCGCTGTCATATGCATTATTCCCCAACTGGAACTGATACGCCTTCATATTTGAAGAAATTGATATATAGTATCCGTGTCTGTAGTGTATTAAAGCATCATAGCTGAAATCAAACAGGGTATTCCTCATTTCAGGGTTTGTACTGATTCCCGAAGAGTACACTATGACCCCCAGGTCATATTCATGCTCAGAGTAATTTCCAATAGTAAGGTTTCTGATCATTACATCCTTTTCGGGCAGCACAAAGTCTGTCTGCTCAATCTTTATTCCTCTGCCGTAATCCGTACAAATTGTTTTAAGAATATTTGTGTCTTTTACATAATACTGCTCATGGTGAAAATTATCCTCATGCAGCCATAACGTACTATGTCTGTGTTCAGTAAAAAAAACACCCACAGCTAACCTGTCAATATGCTGCGGATAATCTATATTGGGCCAAAACAACCTTATTAGCTCTCCTTTATCGGTTATGCACCCAAGCATACTTGAATTGCCAACAACAGCGTTATTTATATATGGTTTTGTCATTTTGTTCCCCCGTCTAAGCGTATTACCGCCAGTCTTTAACCAAAGTTTATTATACCATATCTTATTTAGTTTTTTATTATAAATATTTTTCCTATAAAAGCACAAAATATATAGTGCGACATCATCAATTTCCCAATACCATTACCGTGTAACCAAAGCTTCACTTTTGGAGGAATATAGTATGGTTTATTACATAACGCAGGGAATACAGGTACTTATTTTTATTGCCGGATGTTACTTCTTTGGAATTTCAATGTTCGGTTGGGTTAAGAAAAGAGACAAGGGAGTAGAGGAATATACGCCAAAAAAAAGATTTGCCCTCTTGATAGCTGCTCATAACGAGGAGTTGGTAATAGGGCATATAGTGGACAGTCTTAAAAGACAAAACTATCCAAAGGAGTTATATGATATATTTGTAATAGCAGACAACTGTACCGACAAAACGGCAAAAATAGCAAAAAAGCATGGTGCCTTAGTTTTTCAAAGAGTTAATAATGAGAAACGTGGTAAAGGATATGCACTTGAGTGGATGTTCCATAAAATATTCAATATGCAGGACAAATATGATGTAGTGAGCGTATTTGACGCTGACAACCTTGTATCTTCCAATTTTCTTCTTGAGATGAACCGTCAGTTGTGCAAAGGGCATACTGTAGTCCAAGGGTATATCGACAGCAAGAATCCTTTTGACTCCTGGATAACTTGCTCCTACTCTATAGCTTTTTGGCTGGCAAACAGAATATTCCAACTACCCAGATACTATGTGGGCTTAAGCTGCGGACTATGTGGTACGGGTTTTTGCATTGATATAAATGTTTTGAAAAAAATCGGTTGGGGAGCTACATGTCTGACTGAAGATCTTGAGTTTACCATGAAGCTGGCACTAAACGGCATGAAGGTGGCATGGGCTCATAATGCTGTAGTATATGACGAAAAACCACTGACATTAAAACAATCATGGAACCAGCGCAAACGCTGGATGCAGGGTCATGCTGATTGTGCAAGCAGATTCCTGGGCCCTCTTTTTAAAAGGGCTTTCAAGGAAAATGATCTTACTGCCTTTGATTGTGCCGTATACCTTTTTCAGCCGATAAGATTCATTTTTATCGGACTTATCACCCTTATGATGTGGATACAGACAGTTTATCCTGAATCACCATTTTTCAATTTGAAGTATTTTTTCCCTGTAGAAATATGGTATATATTTGTGCTGCTTCAGTTTTTTTATGGTCCCGCCATCATACTCTCAGAAAAGAAATTTAGCCTGAAAGTACTTCTGGGATTTATAATTTACCCCTTCTATTGCTTGACCTGGGTACCTATAACCATTCAGGGCTTCCTGGCTAAAAACAACAGGGACTGGAGCCATACCGCCCATACACGGGAGATAAGCATTAATGATTTGGAAGAGGCATAAAATAAGCGGCAATCCATGATTGCCGCTTTTATAGTTCTATTAGCTTACTTTTTCAAGTGCTTCAACATCCCCCAGATCCAGAGCCCTTGTATGTAAGGTATGTACCCATTCCCTCTTGTTTCTATCGATAAAACCATGGATTATGATAGGTATCCAGGTCAAGCTGTACAGTGGAAATGTAATAAAATATCCCAGAATCTTTTTACTCATTTTACCTTCAACACATACAAAAATTATACTATAGTAGGTAAATACAAGTACCAGCAACATAAATAAAACTGTTTTTGCATTAAACTCTATCTGTGAAGGATCCAAAATCAGTGATACTATAGTGGAAACCAATCCTATACCATTTGCAACAATCACAAAAGGCTGAATAAGATACATAGCTGCATCTAATGCTACCTTGTCGCGCTTTGTAACAGCCCTGGTCAGCATGCTCTTAAGATATCTCCGGGCACAATCACAGTGTCCCTGCATCCAACGCTTCCTCTGCCTCCAGGATTGACCCATTTTCAAAGGTTTTTCATCATATATCACTGCTTCATGAGACCACGAAACCTTCATTCCTTTTAAAACGAGCTTTAATGAAAATTCCAAATCTTCTGTCAGGCAGGTAGCACCCCAGCCTATATCCTTAAGTACGTCGGTTGACATTACAAACCCTGTTCCTCCGAGCGCACAGCTAAGTCCAAGATAGTGTCTTGGCAGTTGGAACAGCCTGTTACTGGTCCAGTATGAAATCGAATAGTTGCCCGATACCCACGAATCCATTGGATTCTTGCTGTCAAGATAACCCTGAATAACCTTGTGTCCAAGCTGCAGCTGTTTGTTCATTTCAAGCAGATAATTGGGCGAAGCCAGATTATCTGCATCAAATATACATACCGCATCATACTGCTTATCCAATGCAAAAAGCTTTTTGAACATCCATTCGAGCGAGTGCCCTTTGCCCTTCTTTACTGTATCAAACCTTTCATATACCATTGCTCCATTTTTCCTTGCCACTTCAGCAGTATTATCACTACAATTATCGGCAATTACAAAAATGTCATACATGTCTTTAGGATAATTCAGCTCTTTAAGGTTGCGTACTATACTTCCTATGACTATTTCCTCATTATGTGCCGCTACAATTACGGCAAACCTGTTTACTACAGGAAATCTATCAGCAGGTATTTCCTTACGTTTGAACCATCCGAATACGGAAATAGCAAAATAGTAAATAAAAATACCCCATAACAGATACTGAAAAGTTAATATCAATATATTTAACATAACTTATAAATCCCCCAACTATGTACTACTATTCTTTTCTCTCTTGTACATTGTATACTTTTCTTTTTATTGTCATTACAGAAAATCTGATATATGAAATTTTGTACATATAAATATGTACAAAATTTCATACTAATCAAAAATACATTATTTTGGAATATAAATCAAGTACAATATGAGCCTGAATATCCTCATATTCGGGATTGATATTTTTTTATCAGTGTATATTTTTAGTAAATTACACTATAATTCAGTTTTTTAGTGAATTTCATATAAAAACAATAAACTCTGAGTAAATTCTCAGAGTTTTATCGTTTCCAACTAATTCTTATTAAATACCAATTGGTTATCTTTAAGTCCTATTGTCACTTTATCACCTGGCTTTATCTTGCCTTCCAGCATTTCTTCCGCCAGTTCATCCTCAACCATACTTTGTATTGAACGCCTCAAGGGTCTTGCGCCATATACCGGATCAAAGCCTCTTTTTGCAAGATACAGTTTAACATCTTCATCAACTTCAATAGTGATGGCACTTTGCTTTAGTCTGTTTGAGAGCATATCAAGCATAAGGCTTACAATTTTCTTAAGATGCTCTTCATCCAGCGGATGAAAAACAATAGTTTCATCAATTCTGTTAAGGAATTCAGGTCTGAAAGTCCTTTTCAGTTCTCCCATAACTTCACTCTTCATATTTTCATAGTTTTTATTTTTCTCATCCTTATCTGTTGAAAACCCCATTCTCTTGGGCTCTGTAATAAGTCTGGCACCTACATTGGAAGTCATTATTATGACAGTATTTCTGAAATCTACCTTTCTCCCTTGAGAATCCGTCAAGCGCCCATCTTCCAAAATCTGCAGGAGAATATTGAATACATCCGGATGTGCCTTTTCTATCTCATCAAACAGCAGCACCGAATATGGCTTTCTTCTCACTTTCTCAGTTAGCTGTCCGCCTTCTTCATAGCCAACATACCCCGGAGGAGAACCTACAAGTCTTGAAACACTATGCTTCTCCATATATTCCGACATATCTATTCTTACCATTGCATTTTCATCACCAAATATAGCTTCAGCCAATGCTTTACACAATTCAGTTTTACCTACGCCTGTAGGCCCAAGGAATATAAATGACCCGACTGGACGTTTAGGATCCTTTAAGCCAACCCTACCTCTTCTGATTGCACGGGACACGGCTTTAACAGCTTCCTCCTGACCAATAACCCTCAAATGGAGAACTTCCTCCATTTTCATCAACCTCTCGGATTCTTCTTCAGCCAGTCGTTTTACAGGAATCCCCGTCCAACTGGAAACTATTTCTGCAATCTCCTCCTCAGTGACTGTATCGGTTTTAGTTTGATTTTTCTGATTCCATTCGTTTTTCATCTTATCCAGTTCGCCTTTGATTTTTTGCTCTTCATCCCGTACCCTGGCAGCCTTCTCATACTCCTGGCATCTGATAGCTTCTTCTTTTTCTTTTCTCAGGTTTTCTACCTGTTCTTCAAGCTTTTTCAAGTCAGGGGGGGCTGTAAATGATTTCAATCTTACTCTCGAAGCAGCTTCATCAATAAGGTCGATTGCCTTATCCGGCAAGTATCTGTCTGCTATATACCTGTCGGACAATTTTACCGCTGCTTCAACAGCATCATCCGTTATGTTGACTCTGTGATGGGCTTCATACTTATCCCTTACGCCCTTTAATATTTCTATGGCTTCCTCTTTTGACGGTTCACCGACTGTTATTGGCTGAAACCTTCTTTCGAGAGCTGCATCCTTCTCTACATGCTTACGGTATTCATCCAGTGTAGTTGCTCCAATCACCTGAATTTCCCCCCTTGCAAGGGAAGGCTTAAGGATATTGGATGCATCAATAGCACCTTCTGCTGCACCTGCTCCAATTATTGTGTGCATTTCGTCTATAAACAGAATAATATTTCCGGCCTTTCTTATCTCGTCCATGGCCTTTTTCAATCTTTCCTCAAATTCACCCCTGTATTTTGCTCCTGCTACCATAGATGACAGATCAAGTGTAACTACCCTCTTGTCTTTAAGTATTTCAGGGATGTTGCCTTCAACTATTTTCTGCGCCAGTCCCTCTGCAATTGCAGTCTTACCGACCCCCGGCTCACCTATTAGACATGGATTATTCTTAGTTCTTCTGCTCAGTATTTGTATTACTCTTTCGATTTCCTGGTCACGCCCTATAACCGGGTCAAATTTCCCCTCTCTGGCCATTTCAGTCAAATCTCTTCCAAACTGATTCAGGGTAGGAGTATTTGAGTAATTGGGACTGCTCTTCGGTTCCCCTGTAGCACCAGGGGCTTCACTGCTCAGCATTTTCAGTATTTCATTCAACAGTTTTTGCGGATCTACTCCCAAATCCATGAGTATTCTAACCGCAACGCTCTCGCCTTCTTTCATTATGCCTAAAAGTAAATGTTCTGTTCCGATGTAATTATGCCCCATCCTCCTGGCTTCTCTGAAAGAGAGTTCAAGCACCCTCTTTGTCCTTGGTGTAAAGCCTAGCGGCTGTTCACCGGTTTGCTCGCCTTTTCCTATCAATTCCTCTATTTCCTTTAAGATTTTTTCTTCCGTAACACCTTGATTTTGCAAAACCCTTGCTGCTACACCGCTTCCTTCTTTTACAAGCCCAAGCAGCAAATGTTCGGTTCCTACGTAATTATGCCCTAAAAGCATCGCACTTTCTTGTGAAAAAGTGATTGCTTTTTCAGCTTTCTCAGTAAAACGTCCGTACATATTTTCTCACTCCGTTCTTTTTAGATTACACTTTTTTATCTGTTAGCTTCTTCCTGATCACTTCCGCCCTGCTTATATCCCTTTCATCAGGACTCAAGAGCTTTCCAGCAAGCTTTTGCAAATTTGCAGGCTGTGTCAGAAGCATTATCTCATTTATTGTTTCTATGGGAATATCTTTGATTATTCCCATATCTACACCCAGTCTAACATCTGAAAGCAATTTCAGGCACTCTTCCGAAGATATTATCCTGGCATTGGTAAATATTCCTAAAGCTCTGAAAACCTTATCCTCAAAGCGGTAGGAGTTTTGTTTGTACAATTCATTCCTAAGCATTCTTTCCTGCTCAATGATCTGGAATGCAATATTGGTTACACTTGTTATGATTTCTTCCTCTGTCTGACCCAAAGTTACCTGGTTTGAAATTTGAAACATATTTCCCGAGGCTTCACTGTTTTCGCCGTAAATTCCACGCACAGCTATGCCTAGCTTGCTGCAAGCTTCCAGAATCCCCTTTACATATCCTGTCATCATTAAAGCAGGCAAATGCAACATCACTGATGCTCTCAAACCTGTGCCGATATTCGTAGGACAGCATGTAACATATCCGTATTCCTTGCTGAAAGCAAACTCAATATTTTCCTCCAAAAGAGTATCAATGTTATTGCAAAGTTTCCAGGCACTATCCATCTGCATACCCGGGAACATACACTGTATTCTTAAGTGGTCCTCTTCATTAACCATAATGCTTATCTTTTCATCTCTGCTGATAAGTGCGCCGCATTCCCGTTTATTCTCAGCCATATCAGGGCTTATAAGATGTTTTTCTACCAGCGACAGTCTGTCTACATCATTGAGAATATTCAGATCTACAAATAAAATATCTTTAGCAAGGGCACTATTTCCGTTAAAAATCGCGCTCTTTACTTCCCCAAGAGTCCTTGTGCACTGCTCATTATCCATCTTGTAAGGAAAAGGATAATTTCTGAAATTGCGTGCAAGCCTCACTCTGCTGCTGATTACAACATCTGATTCCGGCCCTTTGTCAAAATACCAGCTTTTCATATAACCCCTCCAGCCTTTACTTTTTGGACTCAAAACTCTTTATCTTATCCCTGATTTCTGCAGCCTTCTCATATTCTTCAGCCTGGATAGCCTTATTCAGAAGTTCCTTTAATGCCTCAATTTCCTTTGAATACTTTATATCCTTTGAAACTCTGGCTGGAATCTTTCCATTATGCTCCACATTGCCGTGCAACCTTTTAATCAATGGCTTGATTTTCTGTCCAAACTCTTCATAACAATTGCCACAGCCGAGCTTGCCTACCTTCTGAAATTCTTCATAACTCATACCGCATTTTCCGCATATCACCTGCTGAGGTTGTATTTTTTGCACATAAGAACCGGCATGTTCCATACCCATGAGTCCACTGAAAAAATCACTGACACTTAAGGGTGCGCTTACACTAAGCTGTCCCTTCTCTTTTGCACACTGTTCACACAAATACATTTCACTTTTTTTATTATTGTTTATTTGAGTAAAGTGAACATTTGCAACCCTCTTTTGACAATGTTGACACATCATATGCCTCACACTCCTCCGGTTATTTTTTGCCAGTTGCCGGTTACTTTTACATAATCAAATAACAATGTAACACAGTATTCGGCATAAAGAAAACGATTGCCCAAGTACGCGTTTTATATTGATTGTAGTAATAGATAAGTCGACAGCAGCTACTTTATTCTATGTTTTTATGATGGAAATCATTTTTATTTCCATTAAATTAGCTCTACTTTAAAATATTGAATTTTTGTTTGCAATTTTATCAAACAAGTAAACTCATCAACATGTGTTTCAGTATGCTTGCCCGCAGCACATCCCTTTCAGGGAGTTGAACTGCTCCCAGTATCTTGTCGCTTGTAGCCGCCTTTAGCAGCAGCCCTTCTCTCCGTGTAATGACTTCATAGTCCATAAAATTATTTACGAATATTTCCGCTGATTGCTGGGATATGCTGTTTCCCATGGACATTACTATATGTGTAAGGTAATCACCTGCACGGGTAATATTAACTCTTCTGATGCGTATGTGACCCCCTCCACCTCTGCGGCTTTCCACATAATACCCTTTTTCGGTTGTGAATCTGGTATCTATTACATAGTTTATCTGCGATGGCACACAATTAAACTGATTTGCCAGCTCATTCCGCTGAATCTCTATACTGCCGTTCGTATCATTTATTAGCTGCTTAATAAAAGCCTCAATTAAATCACTTAATCTTGCCATAGCACTCACCTCGTATTGATTTTGACTATCTTTGACTATTAAATATATTATAAATCATATCATAGTCCAGTTCAATTGTATAATAAATATCTGATATGGAAATTACCGGCTTCATAATAGAATATCTGATTTATTCTTAAATTTCTTTGCTGATGCTCTTAGTTGCTCCTCTTTTTATCACTTTTTTTGTTGTCTGCAACCTCCGATGATATTTCCGTAGTTTCCTCCAAATGTCTTGCTATCTTCCTCTGTCTGTCTATATTCATCCACTGGTCAAAGGAAGGTATAAATTCACCATACATTGTGACATCCTCTATTCTTTCATCCTTTATATTGTTTTTATTGTTTTTGTTAGCCATGAACTGCTCCTCCGACTTTTAATATTCAGTAAATATTTAAAATATCATCTAAAAAATTACCCGAGAATATTTTTTACCATACTCAGAATTATATTCTTTAATAAATTGAATAATATAGTATTATAATCTAAAAAATGGGTAAAGGCGCCATAACAGACACCTTCACCCATTTTAGCATCTTCTTAAATAAACCGGTTGCTAAACCTCATCGCTTTCTTCCTTCTTTTTCACCTTCACGCTATCATCTGATGTCCGGTTTTTTCTGATACCTCTTAAAAACCTCTTATATAGCAGAAATGCCAACCAACTGAACAATACAAGAATAATCAGCACCGGCAATGCCTGTGCCAAAAATAGAACCAAAGATGCAAAGAAATTCCTTACCCCCTTAAAGCTGTCGCCAAAGCCATTTGCAAGCTTGCTCCAGTATGACTTTCCTCCCGCTCCGTCATTATCCGAGCCAGGCTCCTTTTCATTAATATTGATAATTATAGTCGAAAACTTGACCAGATCGCTAAGCTTGTTCAATGTTCCTGTCAGGCTTTCAATCTGATGCCTTATTTCTGTCAACCTGCTTTCAGTCTTAAATATATCATCAGGCTTTGTCAGCTTGTTCAAATACTGTTCCAGACGGTTCTGTTCATACCTCAGAAGTCTTAGTTCGGATTCAACATCATAAAATTTCTCTGTTACATCCTCTGTGTTTTCACTTGCATCGATAACTTCACCAAGTCCTTTTATGTTGCTGAGGATATCGGAAAACTTATCAGCCTGTACTCTCACTACCACCATACCGCTTTTAGTTTGGGAGCTTTCCTTGCTGACCCTTGACTGCTGTATGTATCCATATCCGCTATGCTCTACCAGCGTCTGTATTTTTCCGTAAGTAAAGTCAAAGTTCTTAACTTGTATGGTTACATTAGCGTTTCTGATGATTTTATGCCTTGACAGTAAAGCATTGGATGCGTTGCCACCCTCAGCCCCATTTCCCATAATACCTGCAATTTCATTCTCAGTCATACTTGTATTATCGGCCTTTTGATCTGCCATAGTTTTGCCGTCACTCTCCGGCTTAGCTATCCCATTGGCTCGAAAGGAGTCCGAAGCCACTGCCATGCCTTCACTAGAGGTACTCTCACTCTTTTTCCCACACCCTGCTGTCATGTAAACAAGCACCGTAAGTACAATGAATAGACACAGAATTTTCCTTTTCATATTTATTCCCCCTCTTTTTCTGCTCCGGTCAGTTATGTTTTGAAAGGATTCACAAAGCGTATATGCGTTAAGCACATGCCTCATTACATAAACGTGACAAAAGCTTCTATCTGTGTATATTGACGAAGTCCAAAGCCGTTATGTTCCATTCTTTATACATAGTCATAAAAAATACAGGCTATAGGAAATCTATAGCCTGTATTTTTCCGGTCTTTACTCATCATCTTCATCTTCAGTCATATGCTTCTTCGCTTCATCTATTACCTTACTGCTTACCATCGGCGGTGCCTCTTCGTACCTTTCAAACCATAGTTTGAAGTAACCTCTTCCCTGTGTCATGGATCTTAAGTCATTTGTATACTTAAACATTTCAGACTGCGGCACCTCTGCAACAACCTGTTGGATTCCACCATCTTGAGGGTTCATACCGAGTATTCTCCCCCTTCTTTTGTTCAAATCGCCAATAACATCACCCATATAGTGCTCGGGTACATATACTTCCACATGCGCTATCGGTTCCAGCAAAACAGGAGTCGCCAGTGGCAATCCTTTCTTATAAGCAAGACGTGCTGCGATCTTAAATGCCATTTCAGAGGAATCGACATCATGGTATGAGCCATCAACCAGCGTAGCTTTCAGATTCACAACAGGGTATCCGGCAAGTATTCCTTTGACTATTGCCTCCCGCAAGCCTTTTTCTACAGCCGGATGATACTGCTTCGGTACAGAGCCTCCGAATATTTTTTCATCAAAGGTAAGGTCTTCACTCTGGCCCGGCTCGAATTCAATCCATACATGTCCGTACTGACCATGCCCTCCTGATTGTTTCTTATGCTTTCCTTCAACCTTTACCTTTTTCTTTATTGTTTCTCTGTATGGTACTTTTGGATCAGTAAGGTTTACCGACACCCCAAACTTTGCTTTCAATTTGCTAATTATTACATCCAGGTGCTGTTCTCCCATTCCCGAGATCAGAGTTTGATGTGTTTCTGTATTTATGGAAACTTTGAAGGTTGGGTCTTCATCCTGTAGTTTATGAAGACCTGAAGAAATCTTTTCCTCATCGCCCTTGGCCTTCGGCTCGACCGCTAAGGAGATTGCCGGTTCAGGGAATTCGATCTTAGCCAATACTATTTGTTTTGCTTGATCACAAAGTGTATCATTGGTATTTGTTGCCTGCAGTTTTGATACACCACCAATATCTCCTACCACAAGTTTGTCTACAGGAATTTGTTTCTTACCCCTCATAGTAAACAGGGAACCGATTTTTTCATTTTTCTGGGTTGTGGTATTAAATACTGTAGAGTCGGATTTTAATGTACCGGAATACACTCTGAAAAGAGAGATCTTCCCGACAAACGGGTCTGCTACTGTTTTGAATACGAGAGCTGAGAGGGGGGCATCTGCGGTCGCTTTATACTCGACTGCATCTTCGCTTCCCGGCTTTTTACCTGTTACAACCGGTTTGTCAACCGGTGACGGCATATACTCTGTAACAGCATCCATTAGAGACTGTACCCCAAGGTTATTGGAAGCGGAGCCACAGAATACGGGCACAATCGAACCGTCAGAAATACCAACTCTCAGACCCTTAAGTATCTCATCGTGAGTAAACTCTTCCCCTCCGAAGAATTTTTCCATCAACGCTTCATCTGTCTCTGCTATCGCTTCATTCAGACCATCTCTGATACTTGAAATTCTATCATTTAAACCGGCAGGAATAGCTATGTCAATAAGCTTATCCTTGTCGAACTTTTTCGCTTTCAGATTTATAACGTCAACAAAACCTGTAAACTTTTCACCTTCAATAATAGGGATTTCAAAAGCTACTATTCCCTTTCCGAAAATCTCGAGCATCTGATCGAGAACCTTAAAGAAATCAGCATTTTCATCATCCATCTTATTTACAAAAATGATTTTGGGGATTCCCTGTTCTTTTGCATAAGCCCAGGATTTCTCAGTCCCTACAGCCACTCCACTTTTTGCAGAAACAAGTATTAAAGTTGAATCAGCAACTCTTATTCCCTGCTTTACTTCTCCGACAAAATCAAAATATCCCGGGGTATCAATAATATTAATCTTGAAATCCTTCCACTCACATGGCGCTATTGCCGTACTTATGGAAATTTTTCTTTTGGTTTCCTCCGGATCATAATCTGTAGTGGTTGTTCCGTCTACTACCTTTCCAAACCTGTCAAGAACTCCCGTGTTGAATAACATTGCCTCGGCAAGGGTTGTTTTTCCTGATCCTCCGTGACCCATCAGGCAAACGTTGCGTAGTTTTTCCACGGCATAGTCTTTCATAAAAATTCCCCCTCTTTTTATTAGATTGCCAAATACTGCTTATTCATTATGATTCCTAAGATTTAGGATAATAATTCATGAATTAAGAAAAATTTTACTTATAATCCAAAAGCAGCTATATAACTATCTAAGACCAAAATGCATTTATTATCGCACCGATTATTGGGGTACTCTTTCGTCTGATGTGGCAATAAATCTGCCATTTCAGAAAAAGGGTGTAGTTGAAAAGTATGATACAAATATGCAGGAACAAAAAATGTGATTTTTCTTCTTTATTAATACGTGATTAGATGTTTATTGCCACGAAAAGAGAGTATTTGTTGGTGTATAGCAAAAACCGGCCTTTCAAAATCTGGTTTCATATATAAATATTACTATTCTATTTTTTTTGCTTTTTTCCTCTTTTTTATAATTAATTTTAGCTAAAATTTATTGAACAGTTAATATGAGTATTGTATTGTAAAATTAAGATTTTTATGACAGGATACATAATCAGAAAAGTTTGTAAAATTTGCAGAATATATCTATAGAAGGGCAATTCACTGCTTATCCATATTTTTCTTGATTTCCCGGAAATCTCTCACAGCCTGCTTTCCAATTCTGACAATACGCTTAAAGTTAATGGAATTCACTCCGCCTTGTCTCGGCCTGAAGGTTATAGGCATAAACTTTACATTCTCTTTTGAGTTAAGCAGCAAAACCGTCAGCATTATATTTGAAAGATTAAAGTCTTTAGGGATCTGTGAAACATATTTGTTTAATATATCCTTTCTAATCAGTCTGAAGGGCGTATTGGCATCGGCAATGTTCAGGCCAAAGATCAACCTTAGCACCAGCTTCAGTATTTTTGTTACAAAAACTCTGGAAAAACCGTCCTGTCTGCTGTTCCTGTGTCCAATCAATGCTGCATAATCATTTCTTTGCTCCCAGAATGGCCAAAATTCCGATGGCAGGGTTTGCCCGTCGGAATCCGTCTGAAATATAAAGTCTGCATCATTTTCCAAAGCATAGTTGTATCCGTATAATACCGTAGCACCATGCCCGCTGTTTGTTTTTGTAACAGGCTGAAGATATGGTAAAGCCTCTTTCAGACCGCATAATTTCTGATATGTATTGTCCCTGCTGCCGTCATCTATTATGACAAGCCTGGATTGATCCCCGGTTTTTGCAACAACTTCATGCCATTCACGTGCAACTGCTTCAATATTCATCTCTTCGTTATATGCAGGAATCACTATAAATAATTTATCCATTTCTTCACATATCCTTTATTAATAGGTTATTTTATCTTTTCCTGAAAGTAATAAATTTGTTTAATATGAACTGAAATGCGGCAACTACAAAAACTGAAGCCAGCTTCACGACATTTTCATTTATGTGGAGCCAGTCAGTTCCTATGAACATTATACCCATTGAAAGCAACAATCCCGAATAACCTACAGTATAAAAACTTATTGCCCTCTTTGCCAGTTTATCCGTTTTTTTAAAGTTGAAACTTGTATTTAGTGTAAAGCTTAGAGTTATTCCCAGGTTTATTCCTATAAAGTTTGATATATAAAGCCCTACGTTCAAATACCTCAACCCTATAAATACAAGGCTGTCCATTCCGGCAGACACAGAACCTATTATACCATACAGGAACATCTCACGTAAAACAGGAAAGTCCTTCAATATCCGCTTTATTATTTTCATATCTCTATCCCTTCTGATAAGACCAAAGCTCTGTCTATTACTGCATCCATATTGTAATACCTGTACTCTGCCAGTCTTCCGCAAAGATAAATGTTCTTAATACTGTCGATGCCCCCCCTGTACCTCTGGTATAATCCTGCATTCTCCTCGTTAATTATAGGATAGTAGGGAATATTACCCCTTGAGGCGTTAACATCGTACTGCATAGGATATTCTTTCAATATAGTTGTTTTAGCTATTACTTTCTGGCCCGTAAGATGCTTGAACTCTGTAATTCTCGTAAATTCTTCTTCATTGGGGTAGTTGACGACAGAAACAGGCTGGTAGGCGGTAACATCATGCTGTTCAAATACCAGTTCCAGTGAACGGTATGGCAATTTTCCAAACCTGTATTCCAATAGCTCATCTATGGGCCCGGTATAAATAATGGGTTTGTCCCAGGGCTTTCCGTCAAAGAAGGTTATTTTATTTCCAACATCTATAGTCAGCCTCTTTGTAGCGTCACAATTAAGCTCCACTGTTATGTTAGGATGATTAAGCATATTCTCAAATATTCCCGTAAACCCCCCGTATGGCATATACTGGATACTATCCTGAAAATACCTGCTGTCATAGCCCAGAATAACCGGAACTCTGTTTATTACGGACCTGTCCACCTCTTCAGGCGGTACGCCCCATTGCTTGGCAGTATAGTTTACAAATACCTTGCTGTAAACAAACTGCCCGAATTCTCTTATAGTACTGTCCTTACTTTCGGTCAGATCCAGCACCGATACTTTCTGCATACAAGGAAAATGTTCTGCAAGCTTGTGTTTGATAATATCTGCCTTCTGTTCGGGAAAAAGCTTTTCAAGGGAAGTAAAGTTGAACGGGACAGGCACAAGCTGTCCATCGATTTTACCCAGAACCTCATGTTCATATTTATACCAGTCTGCAAAACGCTTCAAATACTCAAATACGTTTTCCAGGTTAGTATGAAATATATGAGGACCATACCAATGGACGGAAATACCGTTTGAATCTGCGCTTTCATACATATTCCCGCCTATATGGCCGCGCTTTTCCAATACAAGCACTTTTTTATTTCTTTCTTCTGCAATTTTTCTTGCTGCGACTGCACCTGCAAAACCACAGCCTATAACAATAACGTCATACATATACAAACTCCAATTCATTTCAACCTGTACAGCTCATATCTGAACCATCCTGCAATACAATACTGATCCTGAGAAGCAGCAAGTGTATAATTCCTATTAAGCTCTTCCATAATCCTTTTCTCTAAACCTTTTGAGCTGCCATGCACCGAAATAACCGACGGGGTGCGTGTTATCACAAACTTCACCTTCCTGTTTTTAATGTATCCATACTGCGAATCAACAGCCTGCGGATATTTTTCATAGCTCACAAAAGGAATATAAAAATATTTTACGTCCGGGACAGTTCCACATAATGTGGATATACCCAGGTCCTGTGTTATGAGGTTTACTAACGTAGGATTTTCCTCACGGTTAATTATGTCGGCAAATTTTTGCTGTGCCATCTGATCCCGTACATATATCCGGCTGTATTTATATAGACCGTTAGCCTGGATAGTCAGAGCCAGCACCATGCATACAAAACAGACTAACAATAACTTTTTTATCTCAAGCTTATCAATAAGCATACAGGCTGCAGTCAAGCCGGGAATTATAAAAACTATTACAGTAAGAAAGTAATATGAAAACGACATCCCGGAAAAATATACCGCAGCAAATGTAATGCCGAATGATGAAAGCAATCCAAGTCTTCCTGCCGCATTAATACGGCCTTTCAAGAATACAAACCATACCAGCCCTGTCAGGAAAAGCAAAAAACTGGCTGCATTATTGGTATTAACCTTAATCAGAGCTTTTATGAAACCTTTAAGTACAGGAAGGGAAATCCCCAGATCTGCATATAATGAATTGAACCTGAAATACACCTCATATAAATCTTTTATACTGTCCGTTATCCGGAAATATACCAGCCATGGCAGGAGGGCTGCTGCAACCCCTAGTATCAGGGTAAGCAGGTTTTTAAGAAAATTTTTATACATACCCCGGACCAACAAACCGGCGAATATAAAGAAGTCAAAGCCAACCCAAAATACTAAAGGAGTATATTTCAGCATCAATACGCAGCCGGACATAAGACCATGAATGAACATTACCCTGGGTTCATGTCCTTCCAAAGCCGGTTTTTTAAAATACCTCAGAAAAAAATACATGCTCACCGCCTGAAAGGCCAATATATACTCTTCAGGTGACCCCCCTCCCGATATATATACAGGAGAATTAAGCATGAAAACAGGTATTGATACGGCAGCAAGTAATGAGGCCTTTTTAGTCGCATACAAATTTATTGCCTTGTATGAGAAATACAGGACTACAGACAAGGAAATTGATTGCATTATGTAAACACCATAGAAATTATTATCCGATATCAGATAGGCTAGTCCATTCAAAAAATAAAGAAGCGGTCCTTTGTGGTCAAAAATATCCCTATACGGCACTAAACCGTTAAACATGCCTTTTCCCATGCTGAAATAGGCATTTGCATCAGGCCAGTCATTCATATGGAAAAAAGGTGAAGATTTTGTACAGAAAAATAATACAGCAAATGAATATGCCAGGAAAAACGAGATGGTTAAAGCTGTTTTTGAAAATCTTACTTTGCCCGGCAAGTTATGCTCCACTATCCTTTCCTCCTGGTTATTTCCTCTTTTTTCGACAAATACCCTCCGCCGCAATCAAATTATAGCATAGTCCGGCATGAGCCGCAAGAAATTTACTAAAGCGGCGAAATGCGGCACCAAACATATACAAAAACAGCCCAGCCTGGTTTATCCGGCTGGGCTTTAAAAACTCCTGTTTATATTGAATTGTTGATTACTCCATCATCAACATAGTCTTTGAGCTTGGAAAACAAAAGCTTTACAAACACTCTAATTTGCTTCTCTCCCACCAGCAGCCTTACGTATAGCGGCAAATACCTCATTGCTTTGTTTACCACCCATTCTTCCTGCTCCTTGCCGGACTCCAGCAGGGCATCTTTTGCCATCCTCTTCGCTTGCAGCATAAGTGCATAAAGTACTGTTTTAGTTTTCTGCCACTCAAGCAAGGCAACCACCAATACAAGTATTGTTAAAGCTATTATCAATCTCCAATCCCAAATA
>JAOAIJ010000006.1 GCA_026414765.1 Clostridia bacterium
AATCTCCCCGGCTTTGAGATGTGATATGTCTTCCTGGCGGAAATCCAAAGGGCTGGACGGCTGCACGGCTTGATAAGGTACACCGTCTATTTCGACTATTGCACTCCCTAATACGGGATGCTGCTCCCGGACAAAGAAGCAGGCCTGCTTGAACTTTTCAACATCAAGTTTGCCGCCGGTACGGAAGCATATGGGAACATTGTATGCACTCATGCCGGGTGACATCTTCTGCAGCATCCACAGCCCCTTCTGTCCCTCTGAAAGTGGTCTCCGGGAAGATTGATTGCTGAGTTCCCTGAGTTTCTCCTGTGCCTCAGCTATGGTCAGCTTACCCTCTCTATATTCAATGAGAATGCTTTCCTTTGTCATCTTGGACCTCCTTATTATACGAGTTCTTTCGCTTCCTCTAGTGACAATGTACCAAGCTTGAACTCTTCCAGAATCTGCATTATATCCTTATCTGAATATTCTTTTCCGGTTACTCCGGTTCTGTCCGGAGCGTTTCCGTTTTCTGCGCCTTTCAGCCTTTCTGTAATATACCCTGCCAGGGATTTAACCGTAGTATGCTTGATAATTTCCCTTCCCGTAACTTGTACATGATATGTTTCTTCAATACTGCGTATAAGCTTCATGGCTGTAATTGAGTTCACACCGTAATCGTGTATATTCCTGTCCACCTTGATTTTGCTCCGGTCAACCTTTAGCTCCAGGGCTAAAAACCGGGTAATATAGTCCTTAACATTGCTGTCAGCATCCCCTGCTGCTTCAGCCTGAATTTCCCATTTATTCTCTACTGGTGCCGGGGCGGTATCATTTCTGCCGTATTCACCCGTACTTCCGGTAATCCAGCAGCGTTCCCTGGCAAAAGGATAGGTAGGAAGCGGTATTTTGCGAACACTATTTCCTTCATGCAGCTGCTGCCATGGAACTTTCCCACCCTTGACCCAGTAAAGTGCAAGCTCTTTTAGATTGGTCTCCTTCAACAGCTTCGATACAGTGTTATCATCTGACCCACCGTCTGGCGCATTTTCAAAAATCCTGTATTCCCTCTCCGTATCCCCTGTAAAACATACAACTGGAGATTGTGTTTCCACATCTTTTCCATTCTGATTCAGGTATGTCTTCATTCCGTCTATCAATTCTTTCTGTGTATTCACCACCAGAGCTAGCCGGAATTCCATCTCTTCCCTTCCTGTCTGGAGGGTATACGCCAAGTCCGCCAGTAACAACTCCGGCCTTTTCTCTACATATTCCAGCATTTGTCTGACAACTGCCTGCAGCCTGTCGGTATTCCTCGCCGAAAAGACAACAATTTGTGTATGAGTCACAGGACTTGTCTTTTCTTCAACATGTTCAGGAATGAACTCTTCTACGATTAAATGGGTATTTGAACCTCCCGCGCCAAAAGAGCTTATTACAGCCCGGCGGGGATATTCCTGCTCTTCTCCGCCCCTTTTTATCCTGGGACGTTTCCATTCCTGGACACTATGTGTCAGATAGAAGGGCGTTCTATCGAAATTTATATTAGGATTCAATGAATTTATCTTTATGGCTGGTACCAGTTTCTTATGCTGCATCTGTAAAATCACCTTGGTCAGCTGCGATATGCCTGATGCCGCCTCTGCGTGACCAATATTCGATTTCACTGTTCCTATTGCACAGAACCCGGTTTCTTCCGTAAACTTTCTGAAAGCCTTAGTCAATGCTGCAACTTCAATAGGATCGCCCAATGCAGACCCTGCAGCAGCCGCTTCAACGTAACTGACCGTACGCGGATCAATTTCCGACTTTTTGAAATTATCTTCAATTAACTGCGCCTGGGCATTCAGATTTGGAACCGAGTATCCGTTGCTGCGCCCGCCGTGATTAACTGCCGTGGACTTGATTACTGCAAGTATGGGATCCTTGTCCTTTAGCGCTTCGGAGAGCGGCTTAAGCAGGACAGCTCCTACCCCTTCAGCAGGAATATACCCGTCTCCGTCCCCAAAACTTCGGCTGCCGTCATGACTGCCTATCAGTTGAAGCCGGCTTAAACCAAGGTATTTTTTAGGATGGATGGAAAGATTGACACCGCCTGCAATTGCCAACTTGCAGTCCCCTTTGTGCAGGCTTTCACAAGCCATATGGATAGCTGTTGCCGACGATGAACAAGCAGTATCTACAGCAATACTGGGCCCATTAAGGTTGAAGTAGTAAGAAACCCTGTTGGCTATGGAACTGTACGAAGCCAGGGAAACCACGGATTCCCTGTCAATATCCGAGTCAAGGGCCTGGTATTGTTGATACATGGCACCGGCATAAACTCCGACTCTACCCTCATATATGCTCCTTATGGCTTCACGGGTATATCCCGCGCTTTCCAGCAGGTTCCAGACACATTCAAGGAATAGGCGCTCCTGTGGATCCGTAACTTCAGCCTCCCGGGGTGACATGTTGAAAAACAGGGGATCAAATTCGTCCACTCCGTCTATGAAGCCTCCCCATTTGCAGTATGTTCTCCCGGACCTGTTTCTGTCTTCATCAAAGTATGTACTGGTATCCCACCTGTCCTCCGGTACTTCTGTTATACAATCCATGCCTGTCTTTAAATTATTCCAGAATTCTTCCAGCGTATTTGCCTTCGGATAACGCCCACTAACGGCGATAATCGCTATATCTTCCTGTGAAGCTTGTAATCTTTGACTTTCCTTTACACCTTCTGACAACGGTTTAATAAATCTCAAACCGGAGAATTCTCCATACTCTTTTTTGAGTAACCCACTGGATAATTCATCTTCGCATGAAGAACCCTCTTCCGGTTCCCTGCCTCTTAAACCCAGCAAACTTATCAGTGAATCTTTCCGGGTTTTTACAAAATGTCCTGCAACGGCTTCTATAGTCTGGAATTCAAAAAACAATGTATTATTTATATCCTCCAATACCTCACCCAGCTTATTGGACAACTGGACTCCGATAATGGAATCGATACCATACTTTTCAAAAGCCTCATATTGCTTGATTCTATTCACCGGCAGCTTCAATACTTCACTAACAGTCTTCTTAAGGTACTCTACAAATCCAGCCTTCAGGAAATCATCAGCAGCCTCTTCAAAGCATTCTCCCGGACAGTCTCCCTTTAACTTCTGCTTTCCTGACTCATTTACACTTATACCCTTCTGTTGCGAAATTCCATTTAGCTGCTGGCGGCGCTTAATTTCGCCGTTTTCATCTATAACAAACAATTCCCTGCTATCCATCCCTTCTATAGTCAGGGATTTTGTCGTTTTCATAAAGGCAATCTGGTCTACATATCCGGCAAGTAGTATCTCCAGAGCATTCATTGCCTCCGGAGGCTCAATAAGGCCTACACCTATTTCAGCCAGTCTGCGGTATGTCTGAACCATCTGCGGTTCTGTGCCGGAAATACATTTATCTTTAGACTTCCAATACCCCCAGTTCATTACTTTGACCGTACATGGCCACTCTCTGGATAACCATCCTGCAAACGCATCCTTAAACACACATCCGGATGCGTAGTCACTTTGTCCTGGTGCTTTGGCAAATGACATTATAGAAGAAAAAAACAGCACAAAATCCAGCGCCTCTTTATTAAATACCTGAGCTATCCTTACACTTACGGCTACCTTTGCCATGAATGATGCTTTAAACTCCTCTTCACCCATAACCGCAAGCTTCTGTCCAGATAATACCATTGCCGAATGTATTACTCCGTTAACTCTTGGGTATGACCTTTTAATCTCTTCATAGGCATGCATCATCGACTCTTTACTTGCAGCATCGGCGGCAATATATACCGGAGCAGGCCCAAATGCCGCCAACCGATCGATTTTTGCCTGTATAGCCCCGTCTTTTTCCCTCCTGCCGATCCAGATTATCTGTGCCTTATAAGCGCAGATCATGTATTCGCTCCATTCCTCTCCGATCCCGCCTGCACCGCCGATTATCACATATACTCCGCCTTCTTTGTACATCCTTTTGACCGGCCGGGCAGCTTGGACAGGTATTAGCTGCTGTCTGTACCAGTTCTTGTTCCTGCAGCCCCAGGCACGCCCCTGACGATCCGGAGGCAAGGCAAATATGTCGCTGACAGGCAGATCACTTCCGGCTTCCGTATCAACAAGCCTCATCATCCAGCCCGGATACTCCTTGGACAAGGAACCTACCAATCCGTGAATACCGGAATGAGTAGGATTTATCGAATCAGTATCCAGAATGGGTTGTGCTTGAATAGTGATAACTGTCCATCCCAGCTTCTTTTCTCCATAACCCAGACGGAGCACTGCTTTAACTATTCTGAAAAGCTGCATTACTCCCCTGTCCTGTTCATCAATTATTCTGTCTTCATCCAGCGATTTTACTTCACTGTATGGAGAAATCCATACAATATGGTTTATCTCTTCGCAGGCTTTAAGTTTATGTAAAATAGTATCAGTACTGTCTTCTGTCTCAATATCCAATTCACATATCTGTTTATAAAAACCCCTGATCGCATCACGTTCCCTGTCAGTTCCTCCGATTACCAGAACCTGTTCCGTCAATAAAGGAAATGGCTCTTCCTTTTTAAGGGGAAATCTGTCCCATACGGGAAGCATCATGACATTTCCAACAGGAACAGTATTTAAATCAGTACTTGTATTTTGCTTCCGGGAATTTACAGGTTGAATTTCTCCCTCCAGCCTTTTCGGTGAAATTCCCCTTATCTCTGCACAGACTTTTCCTGCGCTATCACATATATCAATATCAAATTTCCTTTTACCTGTTTCTTTTTCACTGCTGTCACCGTATCTGATGTAAGCCCACATTTCATCCGTAAATCTTTCGTATACTTTCAGCTCCTGTAAGGTAAAGGGCAATTCAGGCTGTGGGAGTGGCTGGATACCTTCACTGACCTCCATTGTCAGACCTATAGTTGCTTGGAGGGCTGAGTCTGCAAGGCTCGGATGGAATAAGAAGTGGTTTCCGGTATGTGATACTGAAGAAGGTAAGGACAACTTTGCCAGTACCTGATCATTTCCTAAATAAATATTTTCTATTCCCCTGTGTCCGGCACCGTAATCCAGCCCCATTGATTTGTAGGCCTTATAGCACTGTTCCGCTGGAATACTGCTTCTATTGCATTTTTCCTTTAATTCCCTGAGATTCACATAACGTGCTTCCCCAATTTCGTTAAGAACAGCAAACCCTTGATTGTATATTATCTCCCCGGCTCCATCTTTACTTTCCCCATTAAAGATTTTATAGGCGATTTCACCGTTATTTCTAGGATAAAGCCCGATATCTATGTTTACCGGCCCCTCGCCTACTGTGACTGGTCTGATCCAGACAACATCCTTAAGGAAAAATCCTTTTCCGTGTCCTTCAATCAACCTTCCTGCGGCCTGTAATACAGCCGCTCCCGCCATCTCAAGGCATGCGACACCGGGCAGGACACTTACCCCTTTTACAATATGGTCTGTCAGGAAGAATTCATTACCTGAAAATACTGAGCTGAACTTTTGTTCCAGCAAATCCGAAGTATTCTGGTGCAGCAATGGATGAATAGTCTTAAGAGCAGATGAAGGTAAAGAGGTGCTTATTTCCGTCGTGTTTTCAGCTGCGGGTACCCAGTGCCTCTCCCTCTCAAAAGGATATGCAGGCAGACTGATACGATGGGGTTTGTCTTTGCTGTAAAGAATATCCCAATTCACTTGTAAACCTTTGACCCAGAGACTGATTAGCATATCGTACTTCCGCTGTACTGTCCATTTTTCAATAACCTCCTTCAGATCTTCATTTGCAGTGAATACCGCAATAGTCTCGTTATTGTGCTGTACCTGCCCCAAATAAACCTCTTCATTACTGTCATTGGTATCTATAAAGGAATTCAGCTTCCGCTCAACCTCACCGAAGGATGCTGCGGTAAAGGCCAAACGTTCCTCCATCTCCTCGCGCCCCACCTGAAGAGTGAAGGCAAAATCAGCCAGGCTGCTGTCCTGTATTTTCTCTTCCCGTATGAAAGACAGCAGACGTTTTGCCTGCTCCAGAAGCTGAGATCTATTCCTCGCGGACAGCACAATCACTGCGGGGTTGCTTGTCTTAGCTGCAGTCTGGGTTGTGCCGGAAGCCTCCGGTATGTATTCTTCTATGACAACGTGTGCATTGGAGCCCCCTGCGCCAAAGGATGAAATGCCTGCAATCCTTGGGAACTCCCGCTTTTCCCCATTAACTTCCACCACAGGACGGTTCCACTCGGAAAGCTCACTTTGTACGACAAACGGTGTGTTCGAAAAGTCTATGTTCGGATTCAGTACTTCAGCATGCAGTGAAGGTACTAACTGCCGGTGTTTAAGCTGCAACAGGACTTTTGTCACCCCTGCAATGCCGGCTGCACTCTCACAGTGCCCTATATTGGATTTTGCCGACCCTATGGCGCAAAACCGGTTTTCTTTGGTATATTCCCTGAAAGCCTTTGTCAAACCGGTGATTTCTATAGGATCTCCCAGGGATGTACCTGTCCCGTGGGCCTCAATATAGCTTATTGTACGCGGGTTTATGCCTGCCTTCCTGAAAGCCTGGGCTATGACACCTGCCTGTGCGTTAGGATTAGGAACTGTAAATCCGTTTGTTTTTCCTCCATGGTTAACGGATGTGCCTTTGATTACTCCGTAAATATGATCCCTGTCTGAAATAGCCTTCCAAAGAGGTTTTAGCAGAACGGCTCCGACTCCTTCGCCGGGAACATATCCGTCCCCCCCCTGTCCAAAGCTTTCACACCGTCCCTTGCTTGATACAAAATTGCTTTGTGAGAGCAGCAGATATTTATTTGGGTGAATTGAGATATTAACGCCCCCTGCAATGGCTACCTCGCATTCGCCATTGGCAATACCCCGGCATGCCAGATGTATAGCTGTAAGAGAAGACGAACACATGGTGTCTACGGCCATGCTCGGCCCGTTAAAGTTGCACCAATAAGACACACGGTTTGCTATAGCAGCAGGATTCCCCGGAACGGCAAGCGTCCCGCCCTGTGCCTGTGACTGTATACCAAAGAACTGGTATTCCTCATTCATTACTCCTACGTATACCCCTACATTTCCCCCCATTCCGGACCCGGAATGCGACCCAAATGTCTTCCGTGTATACCCGGCATCCTCCATGGTCTCATAGACACACTCGAGGAACAGCCTTTCCTGTGGATCCATTTTTTCAACTTCCCGTGGGGAGATATTGAAGAACAGCGAATCAAAGAGGTCTACTCCCTCAAGGAATCCTCCCCATTTGCTGTAAGTTTTTCCGGGTCTGTTCCTGTCCTTGTCAAAGTATAGCTCGTGATTCCACCGGTTTTTTGGTATTTCAACAATACTGTCCCTGCCATCCCGCAAATTTGTCCAAAATTCCTTGAGGTTCCGTGCGCCGGGATACCTTCCTGAAATTCCGATTACAGCAATGTCCAATGCTCCACTTTCTTCCTTTTCTCTTCTTCCCTCTCCACTCGCCTTGCCGGTCATCAGCCTGAGTTTCCTTGAATCCGGTTTTGGCAGAGTGTCTCCCAAACCCTGATATTCGGGCTTCTCCGTCAGTACAGCCTTATCTTCAATTCCCAGTATCTTAACGAGTTGTCCCCTGTAGTTCTTGACAAAATACTCCGTAAGCGACTTGATGCTATAGTATTCAAAAAACAATGTTTTTGAGAGTGAACCGAATATTTTTTCAAGATGTTTGGTAAGATTAATTACCATCAGCGAATCTATTCCGTATTTCTCCATTGGTGCATCTGCTTCCATCTGACTGACGGGAAGCTTGATGGCGGATGATATCAATTTCATAAAGTAGCCGACGGATTTTTCCATCACGGAATCCTGTGATAATTCCGGTAAAACTTTATTGTCTTCAACCTTTTCATAGGAAACTACAGCACCAGCTTTTGCTTCTACATATTTTTTATCTTCTTCATATGTACGGCTTTCAGGTGATTCAATCAAATCTCCTGAATTCCCCACCACTCTTGTGGAAAAGCCTTTCATGCGTACACATACTCTTCCTGCTTCATCATACATATCAATATCATATTTTCTGATTCCGTCACCCGTACCATTACTGCCATAAAGCTTTACCAGTGCCCACATTTCCCGCGAACATCCGCCGTATATTTCTATTTCCTGCATGGCAAACGGCAGGATTAGCTCAATGGAGTTGTTGATTCCTTCAGATTGCGGCCTGATATAAAAGCTTATTACCGACTGCAGGGCAGAGTCCAACAGTGACGGGTGAAGCACAAAGTTCCCCAGCGTGCCCGAAACAGAAGGTGGCAAGGATAACTTAACAAGCACCTGATTCTGACATCCGTCTTCAGAACCGGCATAAATCGTTTCAACTCCCTTGTGTCCCGGACCATACTCTATTCCCATTTGCCTGAAAATCTCATAAAACCTGTCCGATGATGCAAGTATTTGACTAAACCTGTTTTTTATTTCCTGAATATCACAGGCTGCTGTTTCTTCAGCCTTATGGCATATTGCACTGCCCTGGCAGTAGACTATCCGCTCCGCGTCCGCCGCCTCAGGCTTGCTGCATATCTCAAAGGAAATCTGTCCTTCCTGGTCAGGCATAAGCCCGATATATACCCTTAACGCTCCTTTTCCTGCAATAACCGGCTTTGCCCAAACAATATCCTGCAAGGATATGATTGCTCCCTTCTCTCCGGCTGACTGCTCTATTGCCGCCCGCACCATTTCAAGACAGGCAGCTCCGGGTAAGACCTTTTGGCCCTTCACCATATGTTCGGACAGGAAAAATTCCCTCCCGCTGAAGGCAGAACTGAACCGCTGCTCATAGAAGCTTGATGTATTGCTGTGCAACAGCGGATGCAGACAGTGGTCCGTTTCTTTTCCTGCAGCGCTGCTGTCCGGATGAACAGCTTTAAACCCGGCTTTCCAGTAGCGATCCTTTCTAAAAGGATACACTGGAAGGCTGATGCATCCCGGTCTGTCTTCACCGTAAAGCTGCTCCCAGTCAACATCCAGACCGTTAACCCACCGCTCTGCAAGTTTATCCAGTTTTCGCTCCTGCAGCCACGTTTGCAGCAATACTCCTATGTCTTCATCTGCTTCAAGGAAGCTTATACCGTTCTTTTCCCTCTTAAGCTGTGATACCAGCACTTCCTTCTGCTTGTTGCCGTTAATGAATCCCTGAAGGCTATTTCGCAGTTCACTTTTTGTGCAAGTCAAAAACGCCAAGCGGTAATCCATTGCTTCACGCCCAACCTGTAAGGTGTATGCCAGCTTTGTCATATTAAGGCCTTCATAGGATTCTACAAAATCCAGGATACTTTCTGCATAAGCTTTCAGCCGTTCCATACTTTTTGCAGACAGCACAAATAATACAGGGCCAGCGGGATTTTCCGGATCTGCCTCAGCTTGCCCGATATACTCTTCAATAACTGTATGGGCATTTGTTCCGCTTATTCCCGTAGTGCTGACCGTTCCCAATCTGGCACGACCAACTCTGGAGTTCCATGGTTTATTTTCTTTACATATATTAAACGGACTATCAGCAAAATTTATCAATTCACTGCAGGCTTCATAATTATGCGTAGACGGAATAGTATTATTTTTCATTGCCATCAGCATTACTATCAGGCCAACTACCCCGGAAGCAGCAAAGGTATGACCTATCAATGGTTTTATAGAGCCGATAATACTACGCTGTTTATTGTCTGAGTAAGTCCCGAAGGCTTTTTTCAATGCCTGGATTTCAATAGAGTCTCCAAGCTTTGACCCTATGCTGTGAGACAAGACATAGTCGATATCAGCCGGGTTTATATTATACTTTTTATATATTTTTCTGACCAAATCTTCCTGGCTGAAAGGGTTTGGAGCAGTTATACCATTTGTTCTCCCGTCATAATTCACACCGCTGGCCTTAATGCAGCCGTAAATTTGATCCTTGTCACGTATGGCTTTTGACAGCGGCTTAAGTAAAATGGCAGCAACCGCTTCACCAGGAACCATCCCGTTTGCGCGCCGGTCAAACACATAGCATTTCCCATCTGAAGAAAGCATGTCGGCTTTACTGAAACCTGCATACAACATTGGTGAAAGCAGCAGGCTTATACCACCTGCCAGAGCCATTTCACATTCTTCCTGGTGCAAAGCCTGGCATGCCTGATGAACAGCTACAAGTCCCGAGGAGCATGCAGCCGTCAATGCCATATTAGGCCCTTTCAAATCCAGGTAATATGAAATCCGCGCAGATAGTGTTGCATTCTGGTTGCTGTTTATCCTGCCATCTTGATCGTTGAATGATCCGTACTGGCTCTCCTCGACGCCGACATAAACCCCGCATGACATTCCTCTAATACGTTTGCCCATATATCCCGCATCCTCAAAAGCGTGCCATGCTTCCTGCAAAAACAGCCTCTGCTGAGGGTCCATAAGTTCCGCCTCTTTTGGGGAAATCTCAAAGAACAGGGGATCAAATCTGTCAACATCTGAGAGAAAGGCCCCCCATTTGGAATTGGTTTTCTCTTCATCCTGCCGGTGATCTCCGTAATACTCACGCCAGTCCCAGCGATTTTCCGGGATTTCTGTAATGCAGCTTTTTCCATCCCTTACATTGTTCCATAACTGTGCTGCCGTATCGGCACCCGGAAAACGACCGCTCATTCCTATTACTGCTATTGGTTCATAAGTGTTTCCCAGGTCATTTACAGGTGGATATTCATTTGTTTTCAGAACCTTAGTATCACTTGCTTTCAGGATAGCCGGATTTATTTCCTCGCTGTTTTTTTCAATGGAATGCTCTTTATAAAACCCTGCAACTGCTGCATTGTGTTCCTTCAAAAAGAATTGAACCAGCTTTTCTATTGTAGGACAACCAAAAAAAACCGCAGGAGTAATTTCTATTCCATAATAATCTGTAAGCTTGATAGCAAATTCCAAAAGGCTTATGGAGTCAAACCCAAAATCTGCGAAGTTTGTTTGCTTACCCAGCTTTTCCTTTTGCAATTTAAGCAATCCGGCAATAATCCCTTTTATATCATCTTCAAGGCACTGTTCCAAAGCCTTGCTGCCATGTCCGGCATGTATTCTTATGTCCTGGCAAGCAAGAACGGTATAAGAAGGTATTCCGGGTTTTTCCCCGGTTATACCCAAGAAGCGTTTCACTCTGGAGGGTTGTCCCACCAGAACCAGATGCTGTGCCTTACTTTCGGTCAGTAAGGATTCAAATATATCCAACCCCTCTGAAGCCTCAAGAAAATTCTGTCCACTGGATTTGAGATACATTTTTGTATTTTCTTCATCTCCCACGCTCATTCCGCCATCTCTCCAAAGAGGCCAGTTGATTACGACCGTTTTACCATGGCGCTGTCCTCCGCTATGTAAATGGTTGCGGTATTCCCCATAGGCCATTTGGAACCGGTTGCCCACAGCATAATCGCATGAACCGAAATCCCCCAGCATTGCTGAAGATGATGAAAAATAACAGACAAAATCCAATTTTTCATCCAGGAGCAGTTCATCCAACGCAAGCGTACCTTTGATTTTTGGCTCCAATATCTTCTGGAAGCTCAGGATTTCCTTTTCCAATACACTTTTTCCCGCTTCTACTCCTGCAGCATGTATTACCCCATGGAGCTTTCCGTATCTTTCTTCCGCCAGTTTCAGCCCTTTTCCCATTCCATTCAAATCACATACATCTGCCTGTATGTATAAAGCTTTACTGCCCAAGCCTTCCAGGTGATTGATTTTAGATTGGATTTTTTCACTCATAGGAGACCGGCCTGTCAGAATAAGATTTGCCGACTGTGTTTTTGCAAGATACTCAGCAAAGAGGAATCCGAGTCCTCCACATCCGCCGGTAATGAGATAGGTTCCTCCTTTTCTCAATATCCTGCCGCCTTTATTTATCTCTGTCTGCTTCATGCGATATTCAAACCGTTTTTCATTTTTATAAAGGACACTTTGTGGGCTCCCTGCCTCAAGCTCTCTCCACAGCAACTTCATCCATTCCTTTATGGATGTTTCAATACTTCTGCCGCAGTAATCCATATATACCGATGCAACTTTTACATTGGGCAAAACAAGTCCTAATGAACGCTCAAACCCGATCCATGATTCAAGGTAGCAGCGTTCCAGCCAATTGTCGAAATGCGCGGCCAATAACAGTCTTGCCGGCTTCAATTTGGAAGCCGTAATGGCCTGCAATATATATACAATGCATGAATAATCCCATATGCAGTCCTTATCCTCCTGTGCCCACAGGTATAGCATTGCATCCACATTATCATAGTCTTTCTTTATGCTGTTAAAAGCCATTTCATATGTATCACGGCTGCTTTTTGAAATGACGTACTGCTGCCGTGATACCCGTTTATACTCTGGACCCTGTGAAATAAATACAAGTTCAACACTTTTATCGATATCCCTAACCATATCAGCAATTTCCTGCCGTTTTTTGCAATCCGTGCTGAAAACTGCAAGAGTTTTTATATCAACTTTATTTAGTTCATGCAGTGCCTGCTCCTCCCATGTTTCCTCAAATGTCATCAATTCATAGGGCTCCTGCACTTTTTCTTCCGGGACGACTTGTATTTTTTCGTCCTGTTTCCCCATGTCAAGGCAGGCTGATTCATTAAATACATGCTGTCTTTTTATATTACCTTCAGGTATCCAGTAGCGCTCCCTTGCAAAGGGATATGTAGGCAGGCTGACACGTTCAGGCTTGTTTTCACCGTAAAGCAAGTTCCAGTCCAGAGCATAACCTTTGACCCACAATTGAGCTACTTTCTCAAGGCTACCTTCAACAATCCATTCATCGGCAAGTTTCCGGGTTTCCGGATCTTCATTTATGGCTTCTATAGTATCCTTGTTGTTTTTTATCTGCCCCTGCCAACAGCCTTCAATAGGTTCCATGTTTTCCGCAAAGGCAGTCAGTTTGTTTATCAGTTCCTGATCATCACGGACGATAAATGCAACTCTTTCTTCCATGGCTTCTCGCCCTACCTGTAAAGTATAAGCCAGGTTTACTATATCTATATTCTGATTAATCAGGCATATATCAGGCTCTTCTTCCATATCGAACCCTTCACATAAAACATTATGAGCAGGTTTAAACGCAGCTCTGTTGTTATTTATGATATTGGCTACAAAGGAGTCTGTGGAGCCTACTTCATTTATATCCCTAATATTGATTTCCACCTTAAATTCTTCCTGAAGGCCTTCCAGTATTTTCACAATCTGAAACGGTTGGATGCCTAACTCGCCCCAATCCGATTCGCCTTCAAATGCTTCCTCTTCCATATGGAGTATCTGAGAAAGAATTTTAACAGTTCTGTTTTTCAGAGTTCTATGTAGTCCTTCTGTATTATCCCCTTTTATACTTGCCTGATTTTTAGCGGCATGTATCCCATTTAAAAATCTGATAAGTTTTTTAGCATATTCATTTAGCCGTTCTCTATTCCTGGCTGAAAGTGGTATGATTACGGGACCGTCTTTCTTAACCGTTACTGCTGCAGGGTATTTTACATACTCTTCCAGAAGCACATGCGCATTTGAGCCGGTAGCTCCGAAAGAGCTTATTCCTGATCGTCTCGGAAAGCTTATCTGCCGCCCGTCCTCCAAAACAACAGGCTGTTTCCATTCTTCCGTTTTTTTCTGTACATAAAACGGAGATTGTTCAAAGTCAATATAAGGATTTAGCTCCTCAGAATGAAGGGAGGTCACAAGAGTCCTGTGGTAAAGCTGAAGAACTGCCTTAATTATCCCGGTTATACCCGCAGCTGCCTCTGGATGTCCAATATTTGATTTTACCGAGCCAATGGAACAAAACTGCCGATCCCCTGTATAATGACTGAAAGCTTTAACCAATCCCTGCATCTCTATAGGGTCACCCAGTGATGTGCCTGTCCCGTGAGCTTCCACATAACTTATGGTTCTGGGATTGATTCCGGTTTTTTCAAAACATGAAACTATCATATCCGCCTGAGCGACAGGACTGGGAACCATAATCCCACTAACAGTTCCTCCATGGTTAATTGAACTTCCCTTTATAACTGCATAAATGTGATCCCTGTCCTGGATCGCTTTACTTAACGGCTTTAGCAGGATTGCACCAACACCTTCGCTTGAAACATATCCGTCGCCCCCCTTGCCAAAAGCCCTGCAATAACCCTCACTGGAATGTAATCCTCCCAACCCGTAAGATATATACTTATTTGGATGCAGCGACAGGTTCACTCCCCCCGCAAAAGCTGCTTCACACTCCCCGTGCCTGATACTTTCCAGAGCCATATGAACTGCCGTAAGAGAAGAAGAACACACGGTATCAATGACCATGCTTGGCCCGTGAAAATTGCAGAAATAGGAAACCCTGTTCGCTATTTGTGCATAATTGAGAGATAGTGGAAATACCTGCCCCCTGGATAGAGCTTCAGCTCCTACGAGACTGTAATCCTTATGCATGACTCCAGCAAATACCCCCACACGCCTTCTTTTATCCGGGCCCTTTGGAAAAACCAGTGTTTCCGGAGTATATCCCGCGTCCTCCATTGCTTCCCAACAGGTTTCAAGAAACAACCGCTCCTGAGGGTCCATCAGTTCTGCTTCCCTTGGCGAGATATGGAAGAACTGTGGGTCAAAACAGTCGTGGTCATCAATAAACCCTCCCCAGATAGATATACTCCTCCCTGTAGGGGATTTTATCCCCCCGTACTCTTTCCAGTTCCACCGGGATTCTGGGATTTCAGTTATACAGTCTTTCCCCTCAAGCAGGTTATTCCAAAACTCATTAAGGTCTCTTGCCATGGGATAGCGTCCCGCCATACCGATTACAGCAACATCCTCATGCAGTACAGGTTCTTTTCCGGCATATTCAGCCTGGGATACTGTTATTTCGGGCATGGATGCCTTCTCTTGCATATGGCTGTCCTGAGGCTGTATGACGGTTTTATCTTGACTTAGCTTTTCGGGATAGGTTTTTGACAGGTAATCTGCCAGTTCCGTAATTGTTGCATATTCAAACAGCAGCGTAGGTGAAAGCTGTATGGAAAGCATTTTTTCTATTACCTTCACTACCTCCAGCAGTTTTGGTGAATCCAGCCCCATCTCATAATAACCCATGTCTGATTCTATCTCATTCACAGGCATGAGCAGCAGCTCTGAAATTATTTGTTTTAAAAGCTTCTGAGCTGTCTTAACAGGTGAAGTACCAGCCGTACCGGTTTCCGTGCCATTCTGTCCACGCTGGAATACAGGCTTTTGAACCGCAAGTGTGCGGCTCTCCTTTCCGGGCATTGTATTTTCCTTCAAGTCAGGATTAATCAGCCCGGTCTCGCGTACGAGCTTGAATATTAGATTTTTAAGTTCTGCTATTTTTCTTCCGTTTTCATCATAAAACTCCATTGTTAAATAGGTAATATCCTTTTTCCGCTTCATGGATGAGGGTCTGATCAGAGTTATACAATGTTTTTGAAAAAGTGATGATGCACGGAATGATTCATAAAACAGAGGAAGAAACAACCTTTTTTCACCTTCTGAAAACAATCCTTCCGAACTGACTCCGCCGCCGTCAATCAGGGTCGGATGAAACATAAAATCAGAAGAGCTGGAAGCAGCGTTTGGTCCAATAGAAATGTCGGCCAGAAGCTCTGAACCCATATCATATACATTTCCTTCAGCTTTCATAAATCCGGTATGCACCAGATCGTGGCTCAAACACTGGCGGTAATACTTTTCCATGCTGGTTACTTTCCTTGCAGACTGCCGCATGGAATCCAAATCCAGTGTTTCATCAAACCGGACAGGCTCTCCTTCATGAATTTCAGCAGTAATATAAAGCTTTTTTACAAGGTCGGTATCTTCATTACGCTGTTCCTGGCCTTCCACTTTTACCTGCCAGTGCCCTTTTTTTATTTCAGTACATTGAACATCCAGGATAATGCTGAAATCTTTTCCAACCACCAGAGGATTATAGAAGGATAGGTTGCGGAGCTCAAGCCTCGTATAGTCGTAACCATACTCCCTGAAAAGCTGATATATCATATCGATGTAAGCCATGCCGGGCAATAGGTTCTGATTATATACCTTATGGTTTTTTATCATAGGATGGTCAAAATCCAAAACTATTTGATCTCGCATTTATACCTCCACTATTTTCTTCTTCCAGGCATTTATCTTTTTGTCAGATTTCTGATTTTCGTTAAAAGGTACATTGTTATGTACCGGATTACCCTGTTTTTCATAAGAAGTTATAAAATTATCACCTTCAATTGTCACTGATGAAGCAGCTATTCCCGTCGGGCGGATACTAGACCCTTTCCATTCCTGTAATGGTAGCGGCCGCCTCTTTATGTGGTACAAGCTTTGATTGTCCCAGGCCTCAACAATAACATGGGCATTGGTACCTCCGTCTGCAAAGCAATTAACCGCTGCTACTTTGGAACTATTCGGCCACTTGATATGCTTCTTGTAAAAGCAGAATGGTGATGACTTGAAATCATAATGTGGCATCGGCTGATCACCTGATAAAAAGGGGGCCAATTCCCCGTAATGCAGCATTAACACAACTTTTATAAAACTCGCAATGCCTTCGGCAGATAAGGGATGCCCGATATTAGGCTTTATGCATCCTATTCCCAGCGGAGACCTGCCCGGCGAATTATATATAGCCTGAATCACTTTAAGCTCCAGTAAGTCTGTTACCTCCGAGCCGGATCCGTTTGCTTCGATATAGCTTATTTCCTCCGGCTTTTTGCCGCTTTTAGCCAGGGCAGATTGCAGAACTGCTTTTTGCGCCTGGATATTTGGCGCTGCCGGACCTGCAGTCCTCCCGTCATTATTTATGGCCAACCCCTTTATAACTGCATAGATACGGTCGCCATCCTCTAGAGCTCTGTTCAGAGTTTTCAGCAGGACCACTCCGGCTCCCTCACCAAGTACCACTCCATTAGCGCGTTTATCGAATACATGGTAGTATGGCTCCCTGCTTAAAATTCCCCTCTTTTTGAATATCCTGAATGCCCTGTCGGTATTTAAAAGGCTTACCCCTCCGACAATTGCACACTCGGTCTCTCCCAGGAGCAAACCCTGGATTGCCATGTTCATCCCGGTCAAAGCAGAGGAACATGCCGTATCCACGACAACACTTGGCCCTCTCAAGTCAAAAAAGTGCGAGATGTTTGCAGCAAGATAGTTTTGCCCGACAGCTACAATAGGATTCCTGGTCCTGCCGAAACTTATTTCATCAGGCCAATGCTGGCTTCTTGCACCTATATAAACCCCTATGGATTTTCCTTTGATCTCATTAGGCCCATAGCCTGCATGATGCCAAGCCTTAAAGCTTTCTTCGAGCATTATTAAGGCTTGAGGATCCATAGCCCTTACATCCTCTTCGGAAATAAGAAAGGATTTCGGATCGAAATACAAATTGTAATCAATCAATGCTGCAAAACAATCAGCGGCATACCCCCATCTTTCGTCAGGCACACTGCTTATAGCAGACCGTCCTTCCGAAAGCAGGTTCCAGTATTCGTCCAGATTTTCTGCACCTGGAAAACGGCATGATAACCCGATAACTGCAATGTCCTGAGTACCTGGTTCCCTTCTGATTCGGGAATTTTCACCATCAGTTGCCTGAGCTTCAGGAAAAACCTGCTCAATTGTTGTTGAATTCCGAGTATTTGAATCGTGGCTCTCTTGTCCGGGTATTTCCAATGCTTTGGATATTTCTGCAGCATAAGTATTCTCAAGCCATGCGGAAAGAGCGGTGATATTGGAGTATTCATACATTATGGAAGGGTCCAGGCTGTCTGCTGCAAGTTTGCTTATTGTGTTAGTCAGCTGCGCCATTAGGATGGAATCAATTCCATAATCCTGGAAGGTCCTATCCATATCCAGCTTTTCAGGAGGTAGCTTTAACTCATTTGAGAACACTTCTGCAAGCCATCTTTGAATTGTCTGTAAAAGCGTACCCGAACTTTTAGCAGGACCTTTTTCAACTCTTCCGGCAGCCATACCGGGTTTCTGCATATTCCCCTCAATTCTGCGCTGCATCAGACAGTGTGGCTTCCATAAATCCGGATTGACCACCGCCGGCAGTACCACTGCACTTGTGTTTGCGGACAGAATCCAATCCAGAAGCTGTAAACCTTCAGTGTCCGTATGGCTCAGCAGGCCGGTCTGCAGATATGCACGGTTTTTTACCTCGCCAAAACCGGTCTCTTTCCAACTGGGCCATTGGATACTGATGACAGGATACGAATTTACTTTTGCTTCTGCAAAATAGTCCATGTATGCATTTCCCATGGCATAATCACTCTGTCCCGTAGCTAAAGTCGGAATAATGGCCGATACGGATGAAAACAGGACAAAAAACTTTAAAGGCCTGTCCGAAAATACTTCGTATAACTTGTCCAATCCATAAACCTTGGGCTCAAGGACTCTTTCCACACTTGTTACGGACTTGCGGATAAAAGCAGGGTTTTCCGCATCGGTGATACCTGCGCAGTGTATAACCCCTCCGATTTTGCCCATTGTATTTTCAACTTCTGTCAAAACATCACGCAATGCATTTCCGTCCGTCAGTGAAACTGAAACCGTATGCACCTGTGCCCCCAGCATTTCCAAATCCTCTATGGCCTTGATTTTTTGTGCAATGGAGGTATTTTGGCGCTTTAAGGAACTCCATTGCTCTTTCGGAGGAATACTCTCCCGTCCGGTCAACACCAACCGTTTAACGCCATAGTTCGTGACAAAGTGCTTTGCGCATAAGTGGCCCAATCCTCTTGTCCCGCCGGTAATCCACAGGACATGTCCTTCAGGAAACTTCAATGCTTCATGTTTTTTGATGCTTTCATCTGTTTCCTTGAGAAAAGCCCTGTAACGTTTTCCATCCCTGTAGCAAACCTCGGACTCCTCGCAATCCATAAGGAACTCGCATGCTATCTGCTCTGCAAGAGCCTTATCCCCAATTTCCAAATCCGAATCCATATGACGTGATGACAAATGCCCGTATTCACTTTGGAGCATGCGGTATAATCCCGCATTAACCGCTCCGGTCAAGTCTACCCTATTATTCCGGTACGATTCCAAGCCATTGCTTACACATAACAGCATCATTCCATCCTTATGACCGTATTCAATTAATTTCTGATGCCATTCTATCCATACAGACAAGCCGGTTTTCACACTTCCACAGCCTGTCAAATCAATACAGCCGTCGTATTCTTTCCATACGGCTTCCGGCTGTCCTATCTGAGATTCCAGTTCTGCTATGTTAAAAATTCTGCTGCTGCTGAAGTATTGAGAAAGCTGGCTTGCCAGTCCCTCAGTTTCACTTTTTGTCAATATTGCAACAGTTTTATAAAAGTTCTTCGTCGGAGCTGCTGTACACAATTCCCAATTCTTCTCAAGCAGGCATAATTTTCTCTTCGCTTGATGACCTTCTTCTACTTGCAGTCCGGATATTTCAGCTTCGCACCGCATAGCACTGCCGGGTATCCAATAGCGCTCACCTGCAAAGGGATATGTAGGCAGACTTACACGCATCGGCCGCTTATCGCCATAGAGTTTGTTCCAATCTATAGCCAGTCCCTTTACCCAGAATTCCAGAAGCCTCCAATATTTCCCCTTTTGTATCCACTTATCGATTGCCTCTTTCAGTTCCTCATCAACTGTAAAAACCGACATAGCTTCTTTACTGCTCTTAATCTGCCCGCAGCAGATATCTGTAGCATTACCCCGCCCGCTCAGGAAATCACCAAGTTTTCTTTCAAGATCCCCGACAGAGTCAACAATCATCGCCAGGCGTTCCTCCATGGCTTCACGCCCTACCTGAAGCGTGTATGCTACACTAACCAGCTCGGAATCAGAGAACTGCTTTTGCCGTACAGCAGCCAATAGCCTCCTGGCCTGTTCGTGAAGCTGTTCGCTGCTTCTTGCAGACAAGAGGATAATTACAGGATGCTGCTGTATGTCACCGACCCAGTTGTTTCTGTCCGGTTCCTGAATGTACTCTTCAACCAGAATGTGACCATTGGAGCCACCTGCTCCAAAAGACGAGATGCCCGCGATCCTGGGACATTCCCTCAATTGTCCGTTATTCATGGCTACAGGCCGCTTCCACTCCGCAAGTTCCTGTTGAACTTTAAAAGGAGTATCAATAAAGTCAATGTTGGGATTCAGCACCTTGGAGTGCAACGAGGGAATCAACTGCCCGTACTTCATCTGGAGAAGTACCTTTGTCAAACCTGCAATACCTGCAGCACTTTCGCAGTGCCCGATATTTGACTTAACTGATCCAATGGAACAAAACTGATTTTCCGGTGTTCCGGTTCTAAAGGCTTTTGTCAAGCCCTCTACCTCTATGGGATCACCCAACGCCGTTCCCGTACCGTGAGCTTCTATATATCCTACATCCCTGGGGTTTACCCGGGCCTTGTTTAAAACATTTCTGATGAGGTCAGCTTGAGCTTTCGGGTTTGGAACAGTATACCCGTTTGCCCTTCCTCCATGGCTCACTCCACTGCCTCGGATAACCCCGTAAATATGGTCGCCGTCTTTGACCGCCTGTGAAAGAGGTTTTAATATAACCGCTCCTACACCTTCACCGGGTACATACCCGTCACCGCCTTCACCAAAGCTTCTGCATTTCCCGTCGCTGGATGCAAATTTACGCTGATTCAGATAAACATACTTTACAGGATGCATGGAAAGGCTGACGCCTCCGGCAACGGCAACTGCACATTCGTTTCTCTTCAGGCTTTCACAAGCAAGATGAATTGCGGTTAAAGAAGAGGAGCAAGCTGAATCTACAGACATACTTGGCCCTGAAAAATTGAAAAAGTAAGAAACCCTGTTCGGTATTGACCATAAAGCCGAACTGGGACTGATCAGATTTCCTTTCAGAGCTTCAGTCACCCCGAATATCTGGTACTCGCTCCACATAGCTCCCACAAAAACTCCTACAGGCGCGTTTTCCCATCCCGAAACAGACCCCAGCCCCTGGCCTGCATAACCGGCATCCTCTATGGCTTCCCATACTGTCTGCAAAAAAAGCCTCTCCTGAGGGTCCATCAATTCCGCTTCTCTTGGCGTAATATTGAAAAATAAAGGATCGAATTTATCAAAATCTTTTATAAAGCCGCCCCATTGGGCATAGCTTGATTTGTTCATGCTGCTTTCTATTCCAAACTGCTGCCAGTAGTCCAGACGTTCCTCCGGTATTCCGGTAATACAATCGCGTCCTGATTTTATGTTTTCCCAGAGCTCCGAGATATTGTCCGCCATGGGATACCGGCCGCTAATGCCTATAATGGCGATTGCTGTCGTATCATACTTATCTTCCTGTATTGAAACGGATTTTTTATATGTTCGTACGGCAGTCTGTTCCTGATTTGAGCAGGAAATGTACGACTCAGGTTCTTTCTGATTTGAATCAATATCTATGGCACAAATTTTTTCATTGTTGCAGTTCTCCATCAGATAATCAGCTAGTTCCGATATAGTCTGACAATCAAAAAACACTGTAGACGGTATTTTCCCGAATTTCTTTTTAATTTGTGCATTAAGTTTTTTGATACTTAGAGAATCCAACCCGTAGTTCCATATCATTTCTGTTTCATCCAAAGCTTTGTAAGACACTCCAAGTTCTTCAGCCAATAACTCTTTCAGGCAGCTCACAACCTGCTGCTTGGTTCTGCTCTCCTGACTCTGAAAAGTAGTATTTGTCCCGGCATCAGCCTTTATATGCGGTTCTGTCTCATTATGGTGCTTGAGCCAATAACTTTGACGCAGGAAAGGATAAGTAGGCAGTGAAATTCTCATACGCTTGCTGTCCTTATATAGCTGCCGCCACTCAATCACTGCTCCCCTTACCCAGTGTGCGGCCAACTCTGCCAAAGAAGCTTCTTTCATCTGTTCAGCACTGACAGCAACCCGTACTTTTGACGCAGCCGTACCTCTGAACACCTCAATCTCGGTATTCTCAGACTTTAAATACCGGTCTATTTTTGCTGACAAGTCTTCCGGTGAGTATGCAATAAAAGCTATCCGCTCCTTCATTGCTTCACGCCCAATCTGCAGGGTGTATTCCATATCCTGCAAGTTTATCCCGGTGTGGTCTGTATTTTCTTTAATATAACTAGATAGTCTCTGCAAATATTCATCCAGTACCTCCGGCTGTTCTGCTGATAGAATTATCAAGCTTTCCTCCCGTTTCACATAATCAGCAGCAGAAGTATTTGAAAAAACCTGCGGGGCAATGTATTCCTCCAATATCAGGTGTACATTGGTGCCACCTGCCCCGAAGCAACTTATTCCCGCCCTTCGCGGGGTATTCCCGGCTTTTCTTCCTCTCTTCAATTGCGGCTGCTTCCAATCCCTCAACTCCCTCTGTAAACTGAATGGGCTTGTTTCCAAAAACAAATCTTCAGGAACAGGGTCGCAAAATCTGGACGGTAACAATTTCCGGTGCTGGAGCTGGAGCAAAACCTTGATAATCTGGGCAATGCCTGAGGCTGCCTCAAGGTGCCCGATATTCGGCTTCAAAGTTCCAAGAGTGCAGAATTGTTTATCACCAGTAAACTGCCGGAAGGCTTTGCTCAGTCCTGCCAGTTCTGTTATGTCCACCATTTCCGAACCAAACGCAGACATTTCAATATAGCTTATAGTCCTGGGGTCAATCCCACTCTTCTTATACGCATCGCACAACAGCCTGCATTGAGCTTCCGAATCAGGTGTCCGGAAAAACATTCCGCTGCCGTTATGATTGGTATGACTTCCCCTAATCACTGCATAAATTTTATCTCCATCATTTACGGCTTTTTGCAGCGGCTTCAAAAGCAAAGACCCAACTCCCTCTCCGGGAAGATACCCTTCAGACCCTGGCTGAAAGCAGGATTTTTTTGGCCCTGAAGCCAATAAGTTTTCATGGGATAAATAATCAAATTTCCTCAGGTGGGTATTCAGATTAATCCCACCTGCCACAGCCATATCACACTCATCCGAAAGTAAACTCCGGCAAGCCATGTGAACTGCTACGGCTGAAGATGAGCAGGCAGTGTCTACAGCAATACTTGGGCCTTTAAAGTTCATTATGAATGAAGTACGGTTGGCTATTGCCCACATCAGCGAGCCCGGCCCGCCGTATTTATTTTGCATGTAACTGTATGTATGGCTGTGAAGCGAATATTCATGCCACATGGCACCAACAAATAAACCGACCCTGCCAGCCGATTCTTTCCGGTGATTGCCGTAGCCGGCATCTTCCATAGCCGTCCAGACAGACTCCAGGAACAAGCGCTGCTGAGGATCCATTTCCGCTGCTTCTTTTGGAGAAATCCTAAACAGTCCGGGATCAAATTTATCTATATCCTTTATAAAACCTCCCCATTTTTTTATACTTGGATCGGAAGGTCCGGTATTTTCACCAAAAATTCCATGCCATCTTTCTTCAGGTATACCTTCAATGCAATTTCTGCCTTCGCATAAATTCATCCAGAACTGTTTTCTAGTCTCTGCTTGCGGAAACCGCCCATGAATACCTATAATAGCGATATCAACTTTGGATTTTGAAAACACTTTTGACATCTGAATCCTCCAGTCAGAACTTTTGATAAAGCTCTTTGAGTTTTTCCCGGTCAATCTTGCCGTTAGCTGAAAGAGGAAGTTCCTGCAAAACAATAATTTTTTCAGGCAGCATATATGCAGGCAAAAAATGTTCACAGTGCTTTTCCATCTCATCGGGCAACACCCTTGAACCCTTTTTCAAATCAACAAATGCAATTATGCGGTGCCCTATTTTTTCATCAGGTATGGCAACAACCGAAGCCTTTTGAACTGACGAATGCTTATATAATGCAGTTTCAATCTCTCCCAGCTCAACCCTGAACCCCCTGGTCTTCACCATGTTATCTCGGCGATTAATATAAATGATGCTCCCATCCTCGCGTTCTGCAACCCAATCCCCGGTAAAATAAAAGAAAGCCTCTCCTTTTTCTCCGGTTACTTTTCTGACAGCCCTGGCACTTTTCTCTGCATCACCCCAATAACCGGACATCAGACTGCTTCCGTTTACAATCAGTTCACCTGCACCACCCGGCGGAACCGGCTTCATATTTTCGTCTACTATGCGGATTTCAGCATAAGGGCAGGGCATCCCGATCGGAACATTTTCCTCCAGTGGCTTGTCCTTTTGGAGCTCCACCTTATAGTAGGTAATTACATTTGTTTCAGTCGGGCCATAAAAATTGTATACGTCTGTTTCGGTCAGCACTTCTCCAAGCTTATTCAGATACTGGTAAGGAAATACCTCACCTGCATAAATCAAGGTATTGACCGACTGCAGTTTTGCCCTAAGGTCATCCTTCAAGGATAAAAGCTGGATCAGGGCTGAAGGAACCGAATACCATACAGTGATTTTATTTTCATATAAATACTTTAGAATAGCATCCGGAAAATATGAAATACCCGGGGGAATCAGGCATAGTGTGGCTCCTAGTTTGATTGATACGAATATATCAAAAATGGATAAATCAAAGTGAAAAGGTGCATGACTCGAAAATATATCATCCGCCCTTAAATTTAGATAATCAGCAGCCCAGTCAACGAATACACTTCCGTTCAAGTGTGTAAGCATAACCCCTTTGGGCTGACCTGTAGACCCGGAAGTATAGAGAATATATGCCAGATCATTTTCCGTGAGGGTTTCAGCATCCGTGGTATTTATAGAGTGATCCTCTATTTCTGTACGGCTTAAAACCTTCCAACCATTTTTATTTTCTGACGGTACAGGCTGCTTTTTTGACATATTCAACAGCAGCAGTTTTTCCGGAAAGAGTTCTTGGTTTTTTACAAGCTTTTGCAGCTTGAAATCATCAACTACAATAGTACTGATGCTGCAGTTTGAAATAATATATCGTGTACGTTCTAATGGAGAATCAGGATCAAGAGGCACATAAACCGCTCCTGCTTTCAGTATTCCGAAAATAGCCGCCACAGCCTCTATGGATTTCGAAAGATAAAGGCCTACTTTGTCTCCCACAGCCAATCCCTGTGAGATAAGTGTATTTGCAACCTGATTTGCCAGCATATTCAATTGGCGATAAGTTACAGCCTCATCCCTATATCTTACAGCCGTCTTTTCACCGTACCGCTGTGCACTGTTTTCAAGGTATTTCTGCAGTATCATTACTTTACACCTTCTTTTCCTTAATTTAGTAGTACTATGTTATATTGCTAAAGGGAAACAATTTCTGGAGGCCTGTTTTCTGACCTGTTAAAATAGTACTATTAGGATGGCTTTAGTCCAATAATTCCGCAATAATATTGTGCATGATTTCCGATGTTCCTGAATAAAACAATCCTCCTACGGAATCCCTCAACTGGCGTTCCAGCTCATACTCAGTTGTATACCCGTACCCGCCATGGATTCTCATTGCAGACAAGCTGTTTTGTACATATGACTCACTTACGTAAAGCTTTGCGATTGCAGAGAATTGAGATGCATTTTCCCCTTTTGCCTTAAGAGAAGCAACCTTGTAGACAAGTAATCTTGATGTCTCAAGTCTGACCTTCATATCTGCCAGCATATTGCTGATTGACTGGTATTTGAATATCATGCTCCCGTACTGCTTCCTTGTTTTTGCATAACTTACGCAGGTTTCAAGCTGTTTTTCCATACTTCCAATCTGTGCTGAAAGGATAAAAGCTCTTTCTTCATCCATAGCATGACTGAAAATTATCTTGCCCATCCCTTCCTGTCCCAGTAGATTTTCCTTGGGTATTATGCAGTTTTCAAAAAAGAGCTGGTTCATGGGAGATGTCCTCAAACCCATTTTTTCTATTTTCCTGGAAAGAGTAAAGCCCGGTATGCCCTTCTCCACTATAAGACAGTTTATGTTCTCTTTTTTTTGGGAGTCTCTTACAAAAACAAGTACGACATCTGCTATATCACCATTTGTTATGAACGTCTTGCAGCCGTTTACTACATAATGGTCACCTTTGTCTACAGCCGTAGTTTTCAGATTGAATGCATCGGAACCTGTTTCCGGTTCTGTCATTGCATGTACCCCTATGACTTCTCCATTACACAGACCCGGAAGGTATTTTTCCTTCTGCTTTTGAGTACCAAAGGTGAGAATGGGCTTGACACAACTCCAAATATGAGCATTTATGGAAAAAAGTATCCCATTATCGTTAGTTCCATATCCGAGACCCTCCATTATGGCAATACAGGATAACATATCAAGCTCCAGGCCCCCATACTCACCAGGAACTATCAGACCCTGCACGCCAAAATCAGCATATGCCCTCCATAATTCTTTTGAGAATTCACAATTCCGATCAGCCTCTATTGCATCTGCCCTGTTTGAGTTTTGGGCAAACTTTACAGCCTGACTCCTCAGTACTTTTTGATCCTTTGTCCAGCTAAAATCCATCTTGCCTACCTCCCCGCATTTCTACAATATAAACTCTAGTCGGAGTTCCCCTGTACACCCTCAATGAATTGCACTATTTGTTTGATTGTGTCGAAGTTTTCCAGATTTAAGCTGCTCATTGGAATCGAAACATCAAATGTCCGTTCTATGAAATTAATCAGCTTCAAATGTCCCATTGATGTTATTAAGGATGTAGTATAAAGTGGTGTGTCGTCATCAATTTGAACCTCATTATTAAGCAGGTTAGTGTAAACGTATTTATGTATTTCTTCTCTCATTCCAACTCCTCCTTATAAAAATTCATTCATTAGCCTGTCAAGTATACTGTCCGTTTGTAAAAAAACAATTTCCGGAACGCTGTTTTCCGGCCTGTAAGGAATATATCCATTTTCCTGTCTTTAAGAAGCTCCCCTTAAGGAATAATAGCGTTGATTCAGCAATACCGCCGTTTCAACGATCAACTTCTTTGCTATATCATCAACATGGCGGTTTCTCCAGTTTTCCAGTTCTGTCCCCTTGATCCAGTGATTAAATGCACCAAGTGCCGGGCTACAGGGAATCTTGTAGTTCACCTTATCGCTTTCTTTTCCGCTTAAAGCCAGTTTAGTGCAGTAGTCGAAATACCATTTGAATACTAAAGACATTTTATGCTTTGGATTTGATTCCGCTCTTTCAATTTCACGCTCTGACAGATTAAGTTTTATTTCATCAAATACCTTTTCAAAGCTTCGCTTGAAGTACTTTTCCTGAATGTGTTTTCTGGTTTTTTCATCTATTTCATCAAGTGAATTGTATTGGCAGTAAAGTGTATATAATTTGTTTGCCCTGGCGGGGAAAAATACTCCCCTTTTTGCCACCTGTATTTTTGCTCCCATCTCAAACAGGTATTCTGATGGAACGTATTCCGTATCACATACATTCATTTTCTGCAATAAATCCTTTACTGCATCGCTTGTGGAAGCTTCTGCAGTGCACTGATTGATCGAGCCGGTCAGGATAAAGTCGGCACCCAGCATGAAAGCCGCAGCCGCTGCCTCAGGACTTCCTATGCCCCCGGAGCACCCTACACTGATTTTATTGCGATATCTAAATTTCTCCATTATTTCATCACGCGATTTTGCCATGACCGGCATCAGTGCACATGCCGCCCCTCTTTCCGCATGCCCTGCAGAATCCGCTTCTACGCAAATATCATCAACCACTGGAACTTCTTTTAGCAAACCTGCTTCCTCAGCGGTTATCTTGTTTTCAGAAAAAAGCTTATTAATTATCCTTTCTGGAGCAGGACTTAAGAGTACTTCCGCAACTTCCGGACGGGATACTTTTGCAATAATTCTGTTTGTGCATATTATCTTTCCAGCTTTATCTCTTTTCAAACCTTTTGCATGATACTTGACCAGAGAAGGGGTAACAGTAAGAAATGCCGAGGCCTCTATAACTCTCACATTTAGTGCAAGGCAGAGATCTACCACTCTTTCCTCCCTTTCCGGTTCAGAGGGGTTATATGGTAAATTCAGCCCATAGGCCTGCCCTTCAGCAAGCTGTTTTTGAATAAATCTGACCGCCTCCTCTATCTTCAAAAGTTCTAATCCGCCTGTCCCAAGAAAGCCCATCATACCAGCCTTCCCCATCTTAACCACCATTTCCCCGGAGGAAACCCCTCCAAACATACCACCGGCTAAGTATCCATACTTAAGGTTATATGCCTTTTTAAACTCTGAACTTCCTAGTGATTGGGGTACTATTTCCACAAGTGATTCTACATTATCTTTTATTTGTTCAACACGGGTCTCCTTCTCCTTAAGATCTGCCGTGCAAGATGCCTCTTTCATTGCATCTTCAATCTGCAGGCTTTTTCTGCTTTCCCTTTCACTGCCCTTTGAATTTGCAGTTTTTAGAACTTTTACTTCTTTCAGACCGTTTTCAGCTTCCGGCCTTTCTGCAATATTTTCAGTAATACTTTTTTCTATCACCAGTGGAACTGCTTCATCTCGTATCTTTTTGATTAGCCCCGTTAAAACGGTACCTGTACCGATTTCTACAAATTCCGTTTCTCCAAGACCCATTAAATATCTGATGCTTTCCGTCCATTTGACAGGCTGAGTAATCTGTTTGACAAGATTTATTTAATATTGTTCTGTTTGTAAGGTCTGGCCTCAACATTGGAAATTACAGTCATATCCGGCTCCTTAAATTTAAGGCTTTCAATAAAGACTCCAAATTCCTTCCCTGCTTCCTCCATATATCGTGAATGGAAGGCACCGCTGGTTTTCAGCACTGTAACCATTTTTACACCAGGGGTTTTTTCGAATACTTCCTTTGCTGTCTTGATATCATTTTTAGGACCTGAAATCACAATCTGCGACGGGGTATTCAAATTTGCTATGTCAATACTCTGCAGCCCTTCACGTTTTAAAACCTCTGCTATCTGCTCCTCGCTCAATCCGATTACAGCCGCCATACCTCCCCCACTTGCATGGCTCATCAGTTCGCCTCTCTTCTTAACCAACTTTAATCCCGTTACAAAATCGAAAGCTCCCGCTGCAAAAAGCGCATTATATTCCCCTAAACTGTGTCCGGCTACAAATTCCGGACTCTTTCCTATAGCAGTTATTTTCTTAAGATAGCTTAATGCGTTTACAATGTACATGGCAGGCTGGGTATATTGTGTTTGTGCCAGATTTGAACCTGGGTTTTCCAAGCATAGTTCCTTGATCGAATATCCTAGAACCTCATCTGCCTGTGCTGTCAAATCCTCAAACTCGTCAAAGAGTTTTCCTCCCATTCCTTTTACTTGAGCGCCTTGCCCGGGAAAAACAAATGTAGACATATTTATCCCATCCTCTCAAAACCGAAGTTTTTTCCCACCATATTTTTTTGTGCTTTTGAAAAATTAATCTCAGATACCACCCTATTCGGGCCCGTTTTATCAAGTGAAGAACACTGAGTACATAAAAACAAACTTGTTTTACATAAGACTTGTAAGTTTTTATCTTTTGAAATGATTATCAGCTTTCTAAAAACAAATTCTTTTTGTTGGTTTCCGGGTAACATAATTTGCCCAGGCAGCCTGTCCGGTATTCAGGAATGAAAATTTCCAGGCCAACTTATTAATCTAATTAAGCTGTTTATCTTTATCAAAAGAATATTTATCCCGGAGTTTTTGTTGTATAATAAAAGACTCACCTTTACAGTAGTAAATACAATTAGGGCAAGCCGTTTTCTTTAAAACGAAAATTCATGTACACATAGGCATATGTATCAGGTTATTAACTTAAAAGCTCATCATACATTCCAAAAAAACCTTTATTCCCCCAACAGTACTTTTAAATATTATCTGAACTTAACCTTTCATTTAATCCCAATAATTTCCAAATCAGGATATTTTTATGGTATTATTTTATTTCATATATCTAAATTTGTCAATACTTAAATAAAGTTGTTTTATTGTTGTAATAATGTATATAGTTACCATTTACATTCATGAGTTTCTTCGCAAAATTCATTGAGCAATAAGAAGTGCACAAATAGTATGTTGCTCCTAAATAACAGTTTCTAATATTTAGCAAAATTAACTACCAATACAAAATGGTCTATATGCTTTGCAAGGATTGAAATATTATATGCGAAAAAGAGTTCATTTGGATACATATTTATTTGCTATATTCAGTTTTGCTTCTTTTATGGCATTACTTGCCATTCTATATTTTTCATATAAAAAAAGTCGTTAAACGAAGGGCGTAATAGCCTAGATGAGGACAACAATCTGAAGGAACGGCTTATCGAAACTGATGAAGGCGAGACCAAAATAAAAGATATGATGGTTTTTGTTAATAACGGACAGGAGATGAGCAACGAACAGATTGCCGCAACCAAGAATCCATGGACACTACCCAGTATCAGCAAAGCAGCTTGTAAGTATCATAATTTGAAATTCCGGAAAATCAATTTATTTTATTGCAAAATCGCAAACCCAATACCCTTTATTTGCAAGCTTCATCTGTATAGTGTAATGTTCATGCATCTCGGAAATATCGTTGACTTATCCTTTTTAGCCAGTTAATCCTGAAAATATTGTGATGCCTGTGAAACACGGTTAATCATGAAGTCAAACATCAGGTAATAGGATTTGCCAAGCTCAGAAACATCCTCCCAGTTACCGAATTCTTCAGATACAATATCATACCTGGTGGGAGCAAATCCTCTGTCGGCAGACGAGGTGAAGAAAGGAAGAATATGCATTCCTTCGAATTCATACCGTTTCCCTCTTCATAATTAGTGCTAATATTGTTTGATAATTGCGTATATGCAATATTAAGTAAACTTATAAAATTTAGTACACTAGTAGACAAGCAAAGGAGTGTTTTTCATACATCTTTCTACCTCCTCCAGCAAAGGCATGGAAGGAATTGCTCCAAACCCTGATGCACAAATTGCACCAACGGCATTTGAAAATAGTACGATCTTCCTGAAAGCTTCAAAAGGGATTTCCTCAAGGGCATATCCGGAACTGCTGATACGATAAAGCAGCCCGCCCAGGAAGGCATCACCTGCCCCGGTGGTGTCCACAACTTTCGTATCATACGTACTTACATATCCGTTCCCATGTTTATACTTGAAGAAGCAGCCTTTTTCTCCAAGAGTGACTACTATTATCTTAGCACCTGCCTCAGCCAGAAGCTCAGTTCCATGCGATAGATCAGTTTTTCCCGTAAGGAACTCCAGCTCGCACTCCGACAACTTCAGTATATCTGCATATGAAAGTACACTCAGTATACATTCCTTTGCCGTATTCTCATTTTTCCACAGAGCCAGCCTCAGGTTTGGATCGTATGATATAAGCTTTCCTCTTTCTTTGGCGTAATCCAACGCCCTTATTGTTGCACTTCTTGAGGGTTCATCCGTCATAGAAAGTGAACCTATATGAAAAATTTTTGAATTATCAATCAATTCCAGATTTAGGTCTTCAGGTGCCAACATAATATCAGCGCCGGGTTTTCTATAAAAACTGAAGCTCCTGTCACCGTTTTCACTTAAATGAACAAAGGCAAGCGTTGTATTAACTTCTTTTGAAAAAACAAGTCCGCTTGTGTCAACCTTATTGTCCTCAAGTACCTGTTTCAAATAGAATCCGAACTGGTCAGCTCCAACCTTTCCAATAAACGTACTGCTTCCGCCAAGTTTAGCACAAGCTGCAAGCACATTTGCAGGCGCTCCGCCAGGATTTTTTTCAAAAATATCTCTACCATTAGCCGAACATCCGGCAGGCGTAAAATCAATCAAAAGTTCTCCAAGTGCACAAATATCATACATTATTACTTCCTCCAAACCAAAAATTTCAAAAGGTTCCTTTCTAGTTTCTTAAGATTCTTCAACCTGATGTACAGATTTCACTTGAAAAATGTCAGAAGCACAGGGACGGTTTTTGCGCTTCCTATGTTTAATAAAATATTAGGAGAAATCCCAATAATTCTTGCCAATTTTCTCTGTTGCAACCCCTCTATTCTCTTTATCCTCAAAATTACCTCATCCCTTTGCGCTTTGAGCAAGCTCTTAATATCTGTAATCTTATAATTCCCAATTGTTCTATCTATCTCAATCCTAGCCTCTTCATCAGTCAATTGCCTTCTGGCTGCATCGTCAAGACATCTGTCATCATTATCTGCTTCGTTATATTCCATAAATCTTTTTACAGCTGTATCATTATCTTCCGCAAACATACCAAGGATAAACCCCCTATCCAAAAGCCCTGGAGGAAAGCTTGATTTTCCATAGTATCCTTGGTATGTAATCTACAACTTCCATTTTTTACACTATCATGCCATGAAAACAAGAGGGAAACTAACCCTTGTTTCCCTCTTGCACTCCCTTCCTTCCCCATGAAACCTTCCGGCATCTGTATGCAGCAACTCTTGTTTTCACGCAGGCACGACTGCGATATGCTTCCTCCGTCGCACCGCGTCTTGACAGGCCATCCGGGCCTGTCACCTGCGTTCAAACTTCGTGTCGTGCTACATCTGCCAGGGTCGGTTTCATATGGGGCACTTCAAACCCCCAAGTACGGCGCCTTCTTAAGGTGCCTATTTGAAGCCTGTCTTGGAATATGTTGTTTGTTACGCAGCTTGAAAGCAAGTAATTAAGCTTACATATTCCGGCGGGCTTCAAGGGCACAGCAAGGAAGAAGTGGGTTCCGGGAGAGAAAACTTCGCAGATGGTTTCATCTCCCGGATGTGAAATCTATAAACACTTGTTAGGGCTCTATTATATATCTTGACACTACTTCCGGCAATATGATTTAAATCCAAAAATTTCAACATTATTCGTCAATATTTTTGATTTATTTGTCACTTAATGAGAATTTAATTGTTCTTTAAAAACCAAGCATAAAAAAAGAGCCTACAAACGAATTTGTAAGCTCTTTAGTATTCGACACAACACGCATATTACGACTCTAAAACCTTTTTATGATCCACAACCAGACTCTTTGCAACAAGATTCATCGCCTTTATGTTAAGTGCGGTAAGCTTCTCTACCTCTTCACTCACCTTTTCCTGTATCTGCCTCAGTAATGGCTTGATTACGTATCCATATATGAGAACCAGATCCATTTCTATATATATCCCATCAGGGTGGTTTTCCGCTCTGAACCGTGATATCCTGCTTACACCTTCTATATTCGATGTAACATGCTCGATAATCTGGTAAATAGTATAATCCGATATAGTATAATTCCCCAAATAACTGAACGTAGGCCTTACTACAGACTTTTCACCTATGAGCTGATAACTTCCCTTACCCTTTCTTTTAAAAATCTGGAGAGGATCAAGAAAATACCCTGAAAAATCTTTTTTTATTTCAAAGGTAGGCACAGGTATTACATGCTTCCCCTGTTCCTTTCTTGTAGAAATCGCCTGCTTTATTTCAAATTCACTGGCGACCTCGTAAATATACACTCTTTCGGTTATTGCCGGGAATTCCAGCCTTTTTGCTATTGTATCCACCATTCCTTCTGAAGTACCCAAGATCAGAATAGCTTCAGGCTTATACAGGCTTACTGCTCGTTTCACGTCCTCAGCATGACTGTTTTCAGTAAACAGCGCGCACTTGATGGAACCTATCCTCGTTTTTTCCTTTTTAGCAGTCTTTCCTGCAACAATACGGTTGCCCCTTATCAGCAAACCGTCATCTATAATAAACTCAATTCCTCTTTCTCTTGCAACCCATGAAGATCTGTGACTTTTCCCTGTGCCACTGGGTCCAATAAATGCTACAGTTCTCAAGCTCCGTACCTCCGGCAAGCACAATTAGTTGTGCGGTAATGGTAGAAATGTACTACAATGCAATTAATATTTATTTTAACATACGAATCGATAATAAAAAATATACATTATAAAAATGTATTACAGGCAGAGTATACTTTTGCCTCTAAAAATGGGAAAAAGAGAGTACACAGACTCTCTTTAATTCCCCGGACAATTCTTCATTCGTTTCTTAATTATTTTTTCATTTGCTTTTTTGTTTATTTTATCTTTAGTAAAAATATATAAATCTTTTGTACATTAAACTCAGCCTGAAACTAGCTCAAGTATTTATCTTTAGTCAAACTTTAAAGCTTAAATATACAAAAAATTTGTTACACTGATGTAAATAGCTAAAATTAAACTACTCAATATTATGTGTTACAATTACATTTTTTATACATTATATTGTATCACACGATATATTGTATCATTTGAATTTTTCTTGTCAATATGTATGCAAAAAATTATATGTAGGAAAATAGTACTATTTTGTAATTCTTTCAGGTATTTTGGTAAATTGTGTATGACATTGCTAACTGTTATTGCTTTTCGAGATGTGGTCTCATAAAGCATTTTCTGATATTATACTTACAAATAAAAAAGTAGGTAAGCTTCTATCTCAGCCCCTACTTTATGAATTATAAAAACAAAGCTTTCCACTATAAATCTACTTGCTTTTATTCTCGCTTTTAGCCATATTGATCAAACAAATCTCACAACCGGTACATACCCCTACCCTACCTGAAAAGACATTTTTTATTGTCTCCAGCAGTTCCTTGTTTTTAAATTGCCCTGTACAATGTAATACAACTTTCCTGGGTGCGAGGGTGATAAGTGAACTTACAAGCAGGTCATCATAATTTATCTCGCCTTCTGATATCTCATTTACAAATTCCTGTATGCATTCATTTGTAATTTCCATTTTATTTTCATCCAGAAGTATATACTTGTTGTCATAACCCACTATAACGTGTATGACATTAAATTTCGGATCCTGTATCTCAACAAAATATTTTAGCAGCCTGATAAACTCCCTATATTCTCTCTCCATCAGAAATTCATCTACTGCTTTATCAACTATTTCCTCCAGATCCTTCATATAGTCTTTTAACCTGAAATTTACAAACCCATCCAGAATGAGGCTATCTGAACTTTCAAAATAATCCACCAGTTTACGGATAATAACATTACGCCTTCTGATTTGAAACAAGCTGTTTAAAAAGTTCTTATCATCATTTCTGATTATCCGTAATGCAAGGTTTTGTATCTCCTTTTTTTCAACCGAGTTAAAGTAGCAATAGTTGCTGTTTATTATCCTTATAAGAAGCTTATTCTCATATTGTCTTATTATATAGTCTGCCAGTACATTTGAAACATGAATCATTAGCATATCATATGACTGGGGAGGTATGTCATTTTTTATACATTCATTAGTAATGCTGCAAATTATGGAAGTCGAACCCTCGGAATTAACTTTGTTTACTGAGTAATCTATATTATCGCTTTTCAGCTGCTGTAATTCACTAGTTAAATGATCTACTACATCATCGGCGCATTCGTTAACTCCAATGCATAGAAACCGCATCAACTTCACATCCCTTCACGTGTAGTATATGTCTCCGCTATTTGTTGTATGCAGTGACGATTACATGCAATTTTTGCCATGTATTACCTGTTTTTGTGACTTTTTTCTATATATAGCTATAAAGATAAAAATCATCACTGAAGGTAAACGATTCTTTTTTTATCCATAAATTAACACATCGTATATATATTAATCTATTGTGCAGGTTTTATTGATTTTATGTATAGTATATATTTACATTTCTGTTACATTATATGTAACAAGGTTTGTTTAGTTACTTTAATAGTATTCAGTCAGAAGAAAAAAGGACCTATTAAAGTCCTTTACCTGATACATTCTATAATTAACTAACCTGGCATTCCGGCCGGCAAAGCTGATAAAAATTTATGCACTTCACATCTGTACTACAGGAATGATTGATCCGACATCTATAACTCTTTCATCCGAAAGTGAGACTATTTCCATATTATATTTATTCAGAAAGTTACAGATTTTATCAAATGACTTTATAGTCTCCAACTTCCCTGTGATCGCCCATTTGTTTTTGCCGATCAGCCCTGTGCTCCCCCCGATGAAGCCATAATTCATACCCGGCAGCATAATATTTTCATCCTGTTCTAATAAAAGAACTTCTATTCCGTTTTCCAGAGCAGCCTTCTCTATTCCCTTATCACCTGTAATTATAGCTTTCTCATTTACCACAGAAATTGAGCACTTGGCATATCCCTGTTTTGTGTCTACAAGCCTGACACCTCTCTTTTCAAGCTCCTGCTTCAATACTGGATCAGTGTATTTAAGGTTGTGAAACACAACATTACCTACCCTTGCAGCGTTGTAGGCAATATTGCCCGGATACTTTGATTCAAGCCTGCTCTGCCCTCTGAGAAGCATAAATCCGTAGTCTTTTAAGATTTCTATCATATAGCTGCTTAATCCCGGAGCATAAACAATATATTCTTCTCCAAGGTGATGCAGCATCATGTCGGGATGATGAGATACGGAAGCGTATAAACCTTTGTGTTCATTTGTTCTGATTATTTCCAGCCCGTTTTCCTTCAGTGAGGCTTCTATCTTCGCACCTGCTCTTCCATCAATAATCACACGCTTAACAGGTGCCGCAGGAATATTAGGTATCTTGATAAAATTCATATGCATTCCTCCTATCTTATATTATCCCATATCTTCCTGCACCACAATGGTTCAACAGACTAACTCAGCATCTTGTATTATTTGATTTATCAATTTACAGCCTTTATATCATCTCCACTTGTTTCCTGGCTGTAAGAAATTATACAAACATTGTTTTCACATATTCAGCAGGATTTACATATAATATTAAAGGAAGTGAAAACGCGGCTACTCTGCGGGAATTACAACAGGACACCAGCAGTGAGAAGTATAGATAAAGAATATATATGCAGCATACTTGATACGGTAAAAAGAAATCTGGAAAAAAACAATAGCCAGAGGCATTTTAGTCAATTATCCCAAGATTTTTACGAATTGTTTAGCAGCCATTACGTTCTTATAAACAGTCTTGATTTACAGAAAAAAGCATTAAAGGAAACACACCTCATTACAGCACTCGAAAACATAAGATGCAGCCTCGAAGGCAATCTAAAGCTTATTATCGAAATTCTTGAGCAATTAACAGACAGGACATTCATAATATATGTAACTGCAGACAGCGATACTTTGTGGAAAACTGCTAGAAGATTCAACTGCAGCATAGAAGAAATATGTGAACTTAACAGTATAAAAAACGTTTTTAAACTGGAAGAAAACAAAGTATTATTAATTCCCGTAACCAAGCAGCTCTGATTTATTTACTGCCAAATAAAGCTGATTTTGACATAAATAACAATCCATACAATAAACATATATTAGGACTAACTGCCGGTTGCCGCGGAGACCGCCGGTTATTTAAATAAACCGCGCCTGCAAATGCAGGCGCGGCTATTCATTTATCGATCATATGATAAAACGTTTTAATAATTTTCATTTTTTTTGGAAAAGCTATTGCTAGCACATAACCATTCTAATGATTCAGGAGGTATTGTTTTGACAACAATCAACTGCTCGTCAAACTGTATTCATCAGGAAGATGGTAAATGTACTTTGGATAATATTACTGTAAACCAAATTTCATCAGCTTCTGATTGTGTTTTTTTTAGTCCTAGAGCATCCAAACTACAGGATATGCAAGAACATCCCATCATAAAATAAGGTATTGTTTATTTAAGGCATTGCATGTCCCACCGGGTTATTATATATTAATATCTGGGTGATAAATTTGTTAACAGAAAAGATTAGAAATATATCTTCAGAAATTTTCGATAAGTTTGTTGCATTAAGAAGAGAATTCCATAAATACCCTGAGCTGGGTTTTAAGGAATATAGAACTTCTGCAATAATTAAAGATTGCCTCACTGACCTTGGAATACCCGTTATAGCAAACATTGCCGGAACAGGCGTATCCGGAGTTCTGGAGTGTGGAAAAGCAAAAAAAACAATAGCTATAAGAGCAGATATGGATGCCTTACCTATAGAAGAAATGAACACATCAGGTTTTGTTTCCTGCAACAAAGGTATTATGCATGCCTGCGGGCATGATATTCATATGGCCGTTGTACTTGGAACTGCAGAGGTTTTGTCACGTTTGAGGAATGAAATTAACGGCAATATCAAGTTTATTTTCCAACCCGCTGAAGAAGGCCTGGGGGGCGCTAAAGAAATGATTAATGAGGGCATCCTCGAAGCTCCAAAGGTGGATGGAATAATAGCAACACATGTTTCTCCTTTGCTGGATACAGGCAGCATCTCTGTAAGGCCGGGACCTGCAATGGCCTCTCCCAGTGATTTTGAGATTGTCATCATAGGGAAAAGCGGTCATGCAGCCGAGCCTCATACAGCCGTCGATCCCATAACAATTGCATCAAACCTGGTAAATCTCTTTCAAAGTATCATAACCCGTGAAAAAAATCCTTTGGATACAGCCATATTGTCCATTACTTATTTTCATGCCGGCAGTTCATATAATATAATTCCGGATAGTGCAGTATTAAGGGGTACAGTCAGGACATTCAACCGGGAAATCGACAGCCTTATATCTAAACGGATGGAGGAAATTACCGCATCTCTCACCAGGGTAATGGGTGCCGGATATAAGTTTGATTACAGGGTATCTTATCCATCCGTAGTAAATGATGAAGGAATGGTGGATCAGCTGATAGAATCTGCTTCCAGAGTGATTCCCAAAGAAAGTATAGTTACCAACCCAAACCCTGTAATGCTGGCAGAAGACTTTTCCTACTACGCTCAAGCTGTTCCAGGCACTATATTTAACCTGGGTTGTAAAAGTTCTGACACAAAAACAATTTACAACCTGCATAATAGTAAATTCGACCCCGATGAGAACTGCATAAAGACAGGGATAGAAATAATGGCACAATATGCCATAGATTATCTCCAAAAATAAAAGGCCCCGCTTGAACGGAGCCTTTTTTTCCTATTCTTCAATTTTATTTACGATTTCCTTTAATTCCCCTAAAGATTCAGCAGCTATTGTAACGCCCTTCTGACTAGGTCTGAATTCATCACTGTTGCTATCATACCAGAACACACGGATATCAACGTATTTTTTTCCCTTTTTCTCTACTTTCTTTATATGTACCTCTTCTCTGTTGTTTTTAGAAATTTTTCCGATTAATTCTTCATTATCCCAGAAATCTGACATTCAGTATCCTCCGTTCGAAAAGTGTACTAGAAATAACCACATAAATGTGTGCCATGAGTTAGTATAGCATATAACCGGCAGTAATATACCGGTAAAGATAAGCTTAAAAACAGGCACGTATAAAAGAACGGCAAAATTATGACAATAATCTGGTTTTATAGTAAAGGCATTCATACAGAAGTTTATCAATTTCGGTTTTTAGTTCATGTATCTCATTTTCTGACAGTGAAGTGGTTTCTATGTACTTCTTCAGATCCCTCAGCAAGCTGTCGACCTTGCTTTCTAAAAAACCTCTGTCCACAACAAACACCTCTCAATATATATTGCAATTCCTTTATAAGTTGCCGCAAATATACTATATATTGTGCCATTTATTCTTCCACATAATATCAAATTGCATAAAGATAGTAAATAGTACTTTAGTATTAATTTATAAAAGGTTTAATGAGTATTAATACTAAATAAAGTTGCATGCTGAAAAGGCAAGAAAATTGTGGCATAAATTTACATGAAAAAGCACGAATTTTTTATACGTCATAGGAAACACTACAAATAAAAATAAGTAAAGGAGCTGGCACAATGAACAGAACACCTTTGGACAGACTGGCATTAGTTATCGTAATTATCGGAGCGCTAAACTGGCTGCTTCTCGGGCTATTCCAATACGACCTTGTAGCTGCAATATTTGGTGGAAGCTCTTCCTTTGTAAGCAGGACAATATATACCCTAGTAGGCTTGGCAGGCTTGTACAGCATTAGTTTGCTTTTCAGGGAAGCTGTCCCTGAAGGAACAAGAAGCTAGGCATACCAATAATAATAGCGTCTAAAAAAATAGACGCTATTATTATAATAAAAGATATTATCCTAGTCATGAGCCTAATTCAGTCTTTCATTACGCTCAATTTTTTTAGGCTCAGTGCAAGCCTTGCCGTGTGAATCCGTACAAATACCGGAATTCATAGATATAGTCCTCTTATCTGTTTCAGTGAGCTTAATGCTCTTAATCTTATTACTCATATTAAGCACCTCCTCAAAATCATTTATACTTTCCCTGGAATATTCATGGTGTAACAAGGTAAATATTTACATCCGTGTTTGATAGAACATGCATAAACCAGAATAACTTTCCGTTATATTTTTTATAAAAATACAGACTATAAAAGTACACTGATAATCTCATTCCGGTATCAGTGAATATCTTATAAGGAGGCTATAAAAGTGGCAAATAACAGGAGTAAGACCAGTTTTGACAAGATGAAATATGAGATAGCTTCTGAGGTAGGCGTTAATTTAAAGCAGGGATACAACGGGGATCTGGCTGCAAGGGATGCTGGTAAAATAGGTGGCAATATAGTTAAAAAGGTATTTGAGGCATATACAGGAAATAAATACAGCAAGTAATATTTTTTAGATATCAAAAGGGTTGTTGGGTTCCGACAACCCTTTTAAATACAAAAAGCACATTAGGATTTTTTGTTTAAAGAATAAAAGCGTTACCCAATAAATAGTAATAATCTAGAGTATCCTTCTTCAGAGTCTGTATGAGTATTTATTTATTTTTATTTATCTCACTGCTTATCCTGGTTTTTATTGTATTTATACCTGACATTTTTCCACATTGCGCAAATTGTAAAAGGATAAAATTAAGAAGCTCTTTTCGGATACATAAGGCAGTAGGCGTTAAGTTGGGCTATTCGGCCAATAAATCAGTCTGTAAAAAGTGCTGCAGCAGATATAACATATCAAGCCTCCGTGAGTTTGAACAATTTGAAAAGACGAGAAAAAGAATAAAAGCCCGTATTGATACCGGAAAATATTTGTAATCATGCAGCAAACCGGTGAAACTATTATTTCCTGCTGTATAAACACAGAAAAAATACAAATCATATATTATGAAAACTCTAAGAGAAAGGAAATTGCGATGACACGCTTTCAGGGCTCTGTTAATGTAGGCTTGAGGGAAAAAGGCACTGACAAGCTTGTAGCTGTATACCCTCACAAGCTTGAAGGCAGCGATAACGAAATCGAAAACAGGGTAAAATTCTGGTTTTACCAGCAAAGCTGCTCTGCGGAGAATAAGCTTCAGGAGTGCTATGTAGATGTTGTCTCTGAAGATGAAATAAAGGAAAGAAAAGACCATCTCCGCTGAAACAACTCATATTATGAATATTGCCGGAATTAGTCGGTGTACTGCAAATAAAATAGCAAAAGAGGTGATAAAATGATTACTGCTGAAGTTGCTGTATACCCCTTGAAAACGAGTAATGCGTCAGGGGTAATTAACAATTCCATACACGCACTGGACAACAAAAACGTAGATTTTAACGTCAATTCCATGAATACGAGGTTATCAGGAACAAAAGAAGAAATATTCAGAAGTCTGGAATCAATGTTCAGCGAAGCGGAAAAAACCGGCAGTGAAGTAAGTATGGTCGTAACCATATCAAACTCCGCAGAATAAATAAACTTTAATAAAAAACATATGGAATTTATGCCAAATAAAGTGTACATTAATAATAGAACTAAAAAAGGTCTCCTTGTAACCGGGAGACCTTTAAGTTATGAGCGGATAATATGTTTTAAGCGATCTTGAAAGGAAAATATGATGTATTATATAGTTTTTGACCTTGAACTGAACAGCAAAGCATATAAAAGCAAGCTGCCAAATGAAGTAATTGAAATAGGGGCCGTCAGGCTTGATGAAAAATTAGAGCTTACGGATTCATTTCAATCATATATTCAGCCTAAAATTCACCGTAAGCTCTTCCCTCTAATAAAAAGGAAAACTAAAATAACCCAGGAAAGTATAAATGAAGCCGATTCCTTCAGGAATGTCCTGAACCGGTTCAGAGAATGGTGCGGATGTGACAGCATTTTATGCAGCTGGGGGCCAGACGATATCCATCACCTGAAACAAAACTGCAAGCTGAACAGGGTAAGTGCAAAGTGGATAAAAAAGACATTTGACATACAAAAATATTTCTCACAGCTCTACGAAGCTCCGCCCGGCCATAGATACAGCCTGTCGAAAGCTCTTGAGGCATTGAAAATAAAGCCTGAGGAAGATCTTCACAGGGCATATGTAGACGCAAAGTATACAGCCCTGGTTTTTGTCAATATATGTGATGAGAAATACATCAATATGCTATCCGGCAGAAAAAGCGGGGAATTCCTATGCAGTAAGATATAAGTCCCCTCCTCTTATGTTTATCCTATAAATCTGAGAAAAAACAAAGCTGCAGCATGAAGAAATGTTTGGCATCAAGCAGCAGCTTTAATATTAACATGTTATTTTACAATCTCTCATATGATACGATTTCACTTAACGGACGGCGTGTTCTTTCATGCCTGTCCGGGGAAGCAGATTCGCCGTTTGCATAGCCTATAGCTAAGATATTGACCGGTTCAAGGTTATCCGGCAAATTGAACTCAGCTCTGATAACGTCCGGCTTGAAATAGCATATCCATACACTGCCTAACCCGAGTTCCGTAGCCTGCAGCATCATATGGTCCGTAATAATACTTGTATCAATGTCTAAAATGCTTTTACCGTCAAAAGGTCTTTTCCAGACTTGGTTACGATCACCGCATACTATTATGGCCAAAGGTGCTCCAAAAATATTTGCAGCCTTTTTTATTTTCCCAAGACCCTCATCTTCCTGAACTACAATCAGCCTGTACGGCTGGGCGTTAGCTCCAGTTGGTGCAACCCTCCCAGCCTCTAAGATTTCCAACAGTTTTTCTTTTTCAACTTTATCAGGCCGGTAATTTCGCACCGAATATCTCTTTTTTGCAATTTCCAAAACACTCATATAAGGCCCTCTCCTCAAACTTTATAACTTTTACTATAAAATTTATGCATTAACAGCCTTATTTAAGTCTTTTATCAGAAGCTCCACATCTATTCCGTGTGCAGCAGCTCCCTGTTCTATGTTTTCAAACCTTGCAGCCATGCAACCGAGGCAGTGCATTCCGTGCTTAATGAAAACTTCAACGGACTCTGGATATTTTTCAACAACATCCGTAATTGACATTTCTTTTGAAACCAATCTTTTCACTCCCTTCTTATGTTCTTCTCAGCCGTAAGCCATAATGTTACGTCAGACAAGTAAATCAAAAACAATAATTACTGTTTTTCATTACTATTTCATGCTACAATATTATCCGATAGAGTGATTTTTATCAAGTACGCACCTTAAAGTATTATAGTACCTAATAAGAAACCAGGAAAGTTCATATCAGAATAATCGATTTGTTTACAGGGAGTTGGTAATATGAGTCAGTGCATTGATAGTAAGTATAACTGTCCAGTAGAGGTAACACTTGAATTAATCGGTGGAAAGTGGAAAGCATTGATATTATGGCATTTATCGCATAAGACGTTAAGATTTGGAGAATTACGGAAACTCGTTCCAAAAGCCACCCAGAAAATGCTGACACAGCAATTGAGAGACCTGGAAAATGACGGACTTATAGTTAGAAAGGTTTATACGGAAGTACCCCCAAAGGTAGAATATTCTCTATCCGGCTTTGGGGAAAGCATAAAACCTGTACTGGACGCAATGTGCACATGGGGGAGTCTCTATTTGGATATTAAGAGTGAAAGCATTTTTTCCAGAGACTAAAATAAAAAGTACCATTTCATTAATTAAGCTAATGAAAGGTACTTAATTCCAACATCATTATTACAAAGAAGCTTCCTACTATTCCTGTTCCCAGTTATGGTACACGTTCTGCACATCATCCAGATCCTCAAGGTGGTCGATAAGCTTATCCATAAACTCTATCTGTTTTGCATCCTCAAGCTTCGTTGTGGTAGAAGGAACCATTTCTATTTCTGCTTCCATGAATTCATAACCTTTTGCTTCAAGAGCTTCACGCACTTTTGAAAAATCCTCCGGGACAGTTGTTATCTCAAAGTATTCATCTTCCGCATTGAAATCCTCCGCACCAGCTTCGAGTGCTTCCATCATAAGGGTGTCCTCATCCGTTTTATCGGTTTTTTCTATGAGTATTACACCTTTTCTGGTGAACATAAATGAAACGGAACCTGACTGTCCGAGATTCCCGCCAAACTTGTCAAAATAGTGCCTGACATCCCCTGCCGTACGGTTTCTGTTGTCAGTCATTGCCTCAACAATTACAGCTACCCCTCCCGGGCCGTAACCTTCGTATATTATTTCCTCATAGTTGGCACCGTCTATATCCCCCGCTGCCTTCTTTATACTTCTTTCGATATTATCATTAGGCATATTGGCTGCCTTTGCCTTTGCAATAACATCCTTCAGCTTGGAGTTTGCTGCCGGATCAGGCCCACCCTGCTTGACAATAACAGCTATTTCCCTTCCCAGCTTAGTAAATATCTTTCCCCTCTGGGAGTCGGATTTTTCCTTCTTATGTTTAATATTAGCCCATTTTGAATGCCCGGACATAAAATACCTCCTGTATATAAAGCATAACATTTCTGTATGTTTATGAATCAAGGCAAGGGATATTACCCATTGCCCTGAACCATGCGCCTGTGGCGCAATAATATTATAATATTAAAATTTGAATTAATAAAGTTTTTTTTGCTTTCAGATTTATAGTATCTTATTAATTATGAAAACAAATTTTCAGAATATATTTTCCTTATACTATACCACAAGGTAATATTAGCTTGTACAATAAGGAAAATATATTTACATAGCGGAATAATTTATGTAAAATATATATGGTATTTTATGGTATATTTAGAAATTGTTAATACAGACCACTAATGCAGTGATCAAAGGTGGGTTATCATATGTCATCAAAATTGAAAATAAAGCACGCTTTATTAATCCTGGCAGTTTCCTTAATATTGTTTTATATTCTTTCAAGAATTTTATTGGTAGTATTTTTAAATGCCGCTTTAAAAAACTTAAGCACAGAGAAAATTTCAGTTTTATTTCTGACTGCAAGAAAAAGAGAGTTTTTCTTGTTTTATTATGTTATTGATACATTACCACTTTTTATAGGGGTAATTTTTGCAATTATTATATTTAAGAAGCTGATGCCGAAATTTCATAACCGAAGAGAGAATATCAAACTTAACAATACCATATCAGAGTTGCAGACAGAAATAGAAAGACAAAACAGGCAGATAAACAATCTATCAAATCTTTATAGCGACGCTGTTGAATACAACAGGATAAAAACGGAGTTCTTTGCCAATATTTCACACGAGCTCAAAACACCGTTAAGTGTAATATTAGGTGCGATACAGCTCATAGACCACAAGAATTCTTGCATTCTAAACGACAAAAAGAACCTGTCCAAGCATTTCAAAACTATTAAGCAGAATAGTTACAGACTTGTGAGGCTTATCAATAACATCCTCGACATAACCAGAATTGATTCCGGCTATATAAAGATTAATCTGGTGAATTGCAATATTGTGTACCTGATTGAGGAAATGACCCAGTCAATCGCTTCTTATGCTGAGCAAAAAGGCCTTATTCTCGAATTTGATACAGAATTTGAGGAAATCGTCACAGCGGTTGATATAGATAAAATCGAAAGAATAATACTTAATCTTCTGTCTAACGCTATCAAATTTACCCCTGTAGGTGGTAAGATATCTGTTACGATAAACGGAAGGAATGAAAAAATATTCATATCAGTGAAGGATACCGGCCCTGGTATACCCGAGTATATGCAGTCCATTGTTTTTGAAAGGTTCAAGCAGGTCAACAACACTTTTACGCGTGAATCCGAAGGAACGGGAATAGGTTTATCCCTTGTAAAATCCTTTGTAGAACTCCACGATGGAAACATAACAATAAACAGTGAAGAGGGCAGAGGTTGTGAATTTCTGATAGAAATACCCGTTAAGCTATCCGAAGAAAGCATTTGCCCCGGGCTAAACCACTCAAATCAGACAAAGATTATTGAAGCTATAAATATAGAGTTTTCAGATATATATACCGTTGCATAGCATGGCTATAATATAACAGAGGGCAATCTCCCTAGCGCAACGCAACTAATACACAAGCCTGTACTGCCACAAGTCCCTTTTCATCAATAAGTTTCATAACTTCTGAATTATGGGTTCCCGGTTGAAGCCATATGTTTTTTACTCCAAGCCCCGCAGCTTCCTCTATGATTCCCATACCGAGCTTCGGTGCAACCACCATATCTATAACTTCCGGAATTTCAGGCAGGGAAGACAGACTCTTGTAGCATTTGTCTCCATCTACAGCTTCATAATTCGGATTTACCGGGTATACCTTATACCCCTTATTCTTCAGCTTCCTATATATCCTGTTACCGAATTTCTCGGGATTGTCATTAGCACCTACCACAGCCCAGACCTTCTTTTCCAGCATAATTTCTTCCTGCATGCTATTGCCTCCTTAATTAACCGTTTATCAGTTTTCCTTCTTCACTCAATGTTATATAAACGTTCTCTCCTGCCTCAACAACGGATCTTGTATTTGTTACCTCGTGTATTTCTTCCATAACCGTCTCAACCTGTTCAACAGGTATATACAATATTATTTCCACATCCTGAGTATATATGACATCTTTTATTATATATCCCTTTGATATGAGAAAGCTCTGCAGCTTCCCAAACAGAGTGTATTCAATGACTACGTTTACTACTTTGCAAAGCTGCCGCCTGATAACTTCCGCCGCATCTATTCCCATTGCAGCACTTTTCCCATACGCTCTTATAAGACCTGCGGCCCCAAGTAAGGTCCCTCCGAAATATCTGGTAATCACCACAACTATATTTCGGACCCCTTTCCTTTTTATTACTTCAAGTACGGGTATTCCGGCCGTCCCGGAAGGTTCTCCGTCATCACTGAATCTTTGTATCGAGTTATTATCAGCAATATAGTATGCATAAACGTTATGGGTTGCATCCCAGTATTTCGATTTTAGTGCACTTATGAATCCAAGTGCTTCATCCTCAGTATTTATGGGTTTTACTGATGCTATGAACCTGGACTTCTTCTCCTCATATTCTACTACAGCAGACTTCAAAACAGTCCTGTATTCGTTCTTCATTCTTTTCACCTGAAATAAATAAATGATAGTGCAAACGATTACACTATCATTTATTTTAACATTTTTATATTAGTATTTATATAGACAAATGAATAATTGCATGTGCTTTCAGCTTAAGCCAAATCCTTCAGTTTTTGAAAGGAAAGATTCAGCAAAGATTTATCCTGACTATACGTAACTCTCTCAAGAGCTTCATCAATTTTAAAGAAACCTCCGTCAGTAAAATTTTCTTGTTTATTTACGTTATATTCTTCATTCAGGGATTTCATTATATACCATGTTATCTTATTACAGACTGGTCTTTGACGTGTTACAGAAAAGAATTCATAGTGAGTACGTCCTGCTGTAGAAATTATCTCTGCCGAGACACCTGCTTCTTCTTTTACTCTTTTGAGAGCAACTTCATTGGATAAGTCCCCATTACGTATTATTCCTTTTGGAAGTACCCATTCGCCCTTCTCATTTTTAAGGAGTAATACCTTTTCACCTGAGAAAACCACACCACCCGCACAGTTTCTAACAAGCATACCAAAACCCCTTTCAATTTTAATTTTGACTATACCGGGTTAATAATGCAAATCATGTCAGTGTTTCTGCAAGACACTACTGTCCAGAGAAACCAAGATAAAAGTGGGTTATGTGCAGATACAGCATAAAAACAGGGAAATTCCGCTTAGGCACAAGCGCAAGAACCGGATCATAAAGCGTACCGGAATCCCGGTACGGGATATGTGAGGATTTTACGTCTGCAGCCTAATACTGCAATCCGACGCATATCACATATTTATTTAACATGAATTAACATCTGTTATATATATTATAATACACCAATTAATGATTTTATACAATTTCCATAAAAGATTTCTCAAGTAATTCATCTCTATTTCTCTGCTAAATACTTCCTTAACTTCTCTACTTTTGGCTTTTTGATTATAGCCTTTATTCTTACACCGTCTTCAGTGTAATCCTCACTGATTACTTTACCGTTCTCATGTATATAAGGCAAAACCCAACCGTCACTGTATGGTGCAAATAATACGGCTTCCATTTCCTCTTTAGGAACTATAGCAGCCAATCCGTGAAGCAATTTATCCAGTCCTTGTCCCCCTGCTGCAGAAACTTCAAACACGCTTATATCGGATTTTATGACCGGAATAAGAGCTGAATCTTCAGGAATCAGATCGATCTTGTTCAGAACCATTACTATTGGTTTGTCCATAGCTCCAAGGCTGCTTAAGAGTTCATCGACCACCTTTATTTGTTCTTCCGCTTCTTCTGAGGATGCATCTGCAACATGCATAAGAACATCTGCAAAAACGGCTTCCTCAAGGGTAGACTTAAACGCCTCTACGAGCTCATGCGGAAGCTTTCTGATAAAACCTACAGTGTCAACAAGCAAGGCAGTTCTCCCATCAGGCAGGGTAAAACTCCTTGTCGTCGGATCAAGCGTGGCAAACAGCTTGTTTTCTGCAAAGACGTCCGAGCTGCAAAGCCTGTTCATCAAAGTAGACTTACCTACATTTGTATACCCCACAAGAGCAATCACAGGAACATCCGCTTTCTTCCGTCCCTCCCGCGCAAGACCACGCCTTGTGCTCAGATTTTTCAGTTCATGCTCCAGATAGGAAATTCTCCTTCTGATATGCCTTTTATCAACCTCAAGCTTCTTTTCCCCAGGACCTCTGGTGCCTATTCCGCCGCCCAGCCTGGAAAGCTGCTGCCCTAGACCCGTTAATCTTGGAAGCCTGTATTTTAGTTGGGCCAGTTCTACCTGAAGCTTACCTTCCTTTGACCGGGCTCTCTGTGCAAATATATCCAGTATAAGGACTGTCCTGTCAATAACCTTTGCACCTGTTGCATTTTCAATGTTTCTTACCTGTGCACCGGAAAGCTCGTCGTCAAAAATAATCAAATCCGCATTTATAGCTTGTCTGAGAAGGCAAAGGTTCTCTACCATCCCTTTTCCGATGTAGTAAGCCGGGTCTTTTGAAGCCTTCTTCTGCAGCACCGTATGTACTACCGTTACTCCTGCTGTTAACGCCAGTTCTTCCAACTCTCCGATAGACCTTTCGCCTTCACTTTTCCCATTAAGGATTCTACCTGATGCACTCTCCAAGCCAACCAGAATAGCTCTTTCCTTTTCAGTTTCATTCGCAAACAGGACTTCCTTATGGCTTCTGTCAATATCTTCTATCAGGTTGAAAAGGGAATTCATCTCCGGACTGCCAGGTCTAAAAGGACCGTATATATCTGCATTGCAAAAATTTCCTTCATCTGCCTTTACGGGAATCGCTGCATAAACCTGGACAATGCGACCGTCTTTTACGCCTATGGCGGCCATAGCATCCAATCTTAATTTCAGCAGTGAGCTGATATCGACCTCCGACAGCATACCGTCCCCGTTTGGATGGGTATGTATACACCTTATTCCCGTCAGTCTGGATTTACCCCTTCTGCCTTCCACCTCAGGCAGTGATACGGTGGCATTATCACCGATACTTATATCCTCTATACCGCCTTTTCTATTTATATATACGGCAATTTCCCTATTAATTCTTCCTGTAATATCAGCAAGTTTTATTGCAAGTTCCTCAGGCAAAAAATCACCTTTGGCAACTTCCAGTTCATATAGTCCTTCCAGTTCATCAATTATGGACTTCCTCAATGATTCAATATTTCCACTTATATTAATAACTCTCACCCCGTGTGCTAAAATTTCTCTTGTATTTAATAATTTCCCTCTATGCCGGCTTTATTCCTATCTTTCTTAGCAAGCAATACAGCACTGAACACCAATATGATAATACCGCAAATGATAAAGCCTGCCTGCGGCCCCAGCTTTTCTGCAATACTTCCGGTAAAGAAATTTCCGATTGGAGTTGTACCCCCAAACACCAGCGTATAAACACTGATTACCCTTCCCCTGAACTCATCCTTTGAGTTGACCTGCAGTGTCGAGTTTGCAGTGGTAAAAAACGATGTGATGAAAAAGCCTGCTGCAGCCAGCAATATGGCTGTAAAATAATAATGTCCCGATAAACCTATCATTACAAGAAGAACTGCAACACACAAAGGGTTTAGTATAAGTACTAGTCTCCCCGGTTTGATTTTACTATTTACAGCAGTTAACAAAGCACCTGACAGAGAACCTATTCCCATAAACGACATAAGAAAGCCGAAACCCATCTCACCATGGTTCAATATGTTTTTAACAAGTACAGGTACAAGAACACTGAAGTTCATTGCAAATATGCTGATAACAGTTACTGAAAGAATGTTTCTGTATAGTATCCTGCTGCCCGATATATACACCAACCCTTGCCGTACTTCATACAATAAGCTTTCCCCGGCACTTCTATGCCTTATGACAGGCTCTGTATCAATACGTACAAGTCCGATTAGAACAGGTATAAAGCTCAAGGCATTGAGTATAAAGCAGAAGGCTATCCCTGCAAAACCCATAAGTATACCTGCTATAGCAGGGCCAACTATTCTTGCAGCATTGAACACAGCCGAATTAAGAGCGATAGCATTCATCAAGTCAGACCTGCCGACCAGCTCAATCATAAACGACTGCCTTGTTGGCATATCAAAAGTATTTATCAGTCCCAGTAATGTTGCAAGCACCAGTATATGCCAGTATCTGATATGCCCGGTAAATACCAGTATTCCCATACTTGAAGCTGTAACCATGGATAAGCCCTGTGTCAGTATCAATATTTTCCTTTTCGGCAGCTTATCTATAACAGCCCCTGCAAAAAGTGACAACAGCAGCATGGGTAAAAATTGCAGGGTACCCGCCAAACCGAGCAGGAACGGCGACTTTGTAATAGAATAGATCAGCCATGACAGTCCTATGTTTTGAATCCATGTTCCTGTTAAGGAAACGATCATGCCAAACCAGTAGTATCTGAAATTTCTATGCCTAAGTGCAGGAAAGAAATCCTTTACTTTTATCCTCAATCTACTTGAAATCATCATATTGTACACTTTCAAACGAGATATATAACATATATTAAATCATATACAGGTAAAAAAATCACCTGTAATTTCACTAAGTTTCAATCATCATCCAAATAACCTTGAACTTTATTAGCTGATGGATATGGTATTTGCAATATTTTTACATTATTTGTAGAATTTTTCCAGGAAATATACTATAATATTTTCATAAAAAATATACTATATTGTTTTGACAAACTGGAAAAGGTGAAAAAATGCATAAATCAAATAAGCAAGCCCATGCAAACGTACAACTATATATTTATGATATTCTGATAGTCGGCTTTTCCTACCTGCTCTCGTATCTTATAGCATATCAGATAACTACACTGAATGATATACACGAATATATGTGGATTCTCATAATATACATACCGTTATTTATACTTATAATGAACAATTCAGGAATGTACAACAATACAACCTTTATGTATTATGACCGGATTTTGCGGAATATTTTATTCTCTTCACTGCTTTCAGGTTTATTTATTGCTGCCATGATATTCTTCATAAAAGAAGATACATTCAGCCGCATACTATATATGTCATTCTTAATAACCTGCATTACTCTTCTGGTAATTGCACGTTATATTTACACATTTGTAATAAGAAAACACTCAAAAAACGGTATTAAGAACATAATCATTATCGGCAACAGCAGGATTGCAGATAAATTCATTTACTACCTGGGAAAGACAGACATATTGATAAACATAGTTGAGTATATCCGTATAGACTCCAAAAAACAGCTTGAAGACCAGATCAGACTGGGTACTTTAATAGCTTTAGATGAAATTCTGAAGGAAAAGGTCATCGACGAGGTTATTTTTGCTGTTCCTAAAAATTATATAAGCGAAGTTGAAAAATACGCATTGATTTGTGAGGAAATGGGGGTTACCATAAGTATGGTTCTGGATCTTTACAAATTTAAAGTCGCCAGAACATGCCTGACAAGCATTGGAACTCTTCCGATGCTCACTTTTCACACCGTATGCCTCAACAGCTTCCAATTGTTTTCTAAAAGGCTGATTGATATCGTAGGATCTATTGTAGGCTTGCTGATTACCAGCGCAGTTTCTATATTCATAATACCTGCAATAAAAATTGATTCACGTGGCCCGATATTGTTTTGTCAGGAAAGGGTCGGTATAAACGGCCGTAAATTCAAGCTTTATAAATTCAGATCTATGACCGTGGATGCAGAAGACAGAAAGAAACAACTCCTATCACAAAATGAAGTGAGTGGAAATCTGATGTTCAAGATAAAAAACGATCCCAGAATAACAAATGTAGGAAGATTTTTAAGAGCTTCCAGTCTGGATGAGCTTCCGCAATTCATAAATGTACTTAAGGGTGAAATGAGCCTGGTTGGTACAAGACCACCTACATGCGACGAAGTCAACCAATATGAAAACCACCACTGGAGGAGGATAAGTATAAAGCCCGGGCTTACCGGGATGTGGCAAGTAAGCGGCAGAAGCGAAATAACAGATTTTGATGAGGTTGTAAAACTAGATACCCAGTACATAGACAACTGGTCTGTTTGGCTGGATATTAAAATAATCTTTAAAACCTTCAAAACAGTATTTTCTAAAAAAGGGGCGATGTAAACCCTCCACAGCAGTTTTCTTTTTGACATTACGGCTAATTTTAGTATCATATCATGGCATTACGGATAATATTATATACAAATACAATTTTCAAGAATCAAACATAATACATAACAATTAATTATCAAAACAATATCTTTACAGCCTTTTCCCTTTACAATATGACATAGACATATAGCTAAAGCGAAAGGAGAGCCCATTATGATATATAAGGTTATCTTTGCTGCAGTTTATGGAAGTATCACACTATTTACAACAGCGATACTTGCGCTGTTATTACCTGTTTTACTGTCTTTGAGCGGGGTCAGTTTTATATTTTACTATAGAAAATAGCAGGATTTTAGCACTTCATCAGCAGATCTTCTGCATTTTTAAAGTACACACTATGTGCAAATTCCTGTCCTGCCCACCCCACAACCCTTTCATAGGCTCTGCCTGTATATTCTCTGTAATCATAAGCATCATGAGCATCGGAGGCAATAAAATGTATCAGCTTCATTTTAATAATCTTTTTTGTGAAAGCCTTAACCTTCCACCCATTGTGTCCAAGTATGCTTGCTGAGTCTACCTGCATCAGGTATCCAGCTTCAACCCATTTTTTATAAAGCGAAAAATTTCCTGCCAAAGTACGGTTTCTCTCCGGATGTGCAATCACTGGAGTGAACTGATTTTGCCGCAGTCGGTAAAAAACATCCTCAGAGCATGAAGGAATCTTGTCGGGCGGCAATTCTATAAGAATAAACCGGGTTTTATTAAGTGCCAGTTCTTTTTTCCCAGAAACCATTTCCGGCAAAAAGGCATTCATTCGCATTTCACAACCTGCTAAAAGCTTTATCTTAAAACAGTCTGCATATCCCTGCAATTCTTCCCAATTTTTCTGTACCAATCCTGCTTCATACATATCCTGTTTGTAATGCGGTGTAGCAATTATTGCGGTTACCCCTGAATTATGAGCCTCCCGCAGCATGTTGCAAGAGTGTTCAAGTGTCACTGCACCGTCATCAATACCGAATATGATATGGCTGTGAATGTCTATCATATATAATCCTCAACATCAGTATTCCTTATCTTTTATATACTCCTCAGGGCTTTTTTCTGCTAAAAAAAGATCTTTTCCCTCTTTGAGCTGTGCATCAGTTGCTGTATCAACGATTACCCATCTGCCCTTTATATAGACCTCATTCCATGAATGATATCCTGTCACGCTTTTCGCATTTCCTTTTATCAGTTTCGCAGGTATTCCTACACTTCTTGACATTGCTGCAAACAATGAGGAAAAATCATAGCAAATCCCTCTTCTAGTCCTCATAAAAACATTCAAATCCGGAACATATCCTTCTTTTACTTTTTTCATCTTGTCATAATCATAGTCAAAATTATCTACGATATATGCATAAAGAGCTTTTATCTTACATTCATCATCCTTTAGACCCTTAGTCAGTTCTGAAGCTGCTTTTGCCACTTTGCAATCCTTGTCCCAAGAAATATTCTGTATGGAATTTAAAAATACGGCGTTTTCATTATTCAGTTCTAATGACAAAAATTCCGTCTTTAAAAAAGCATACTTATTTTCCTTAACATTTTTAAGAATACTGACCCTATATCCCCCATTTCCCATTTGAAGCGGAAAACTTTCATACGAACCGTCATTTTTCAGGTCATAGGTATACTTATGCCCATCCTTTTGAATAATTACCTTTATACGCTTATTGCCGCTTGATGTACAGCTGATCTTAACCAATCCCTTTTTTAAGGAATTAAGGTTTACCGCAACCTTGTCATCCGATGCGAGCACCGCAGTATTTGTCAAATTGAGCAGGATATAAACGCATATAAGCAATACAATACCAGTTCTACGGATAAAAAACACTCCCTTCGGTAACCAGGCTGCCACTCCCAACGCAATAAGCAGATTTCTGTTGTAGAAAGGCCCTATGGTTTTGCGTCCTTACCTTTCAGCAAGTTTGCCCTTATCGCTGTAAAGCATAAATTTATATCCACTATTTCCATAAAAATACAATTATGTATATATAATATTATAATGCAAGAATTTATACAATATAATAAAGATATTTCCCGGACAAAATATACCATTATCTCACTTTTTTATTATTTTCCCGCGGATTATCAGCCTCCTGTCTGCGTTGTAGTACGGATGGCATGTAATCAAAGTCAGGATACTGTCACTCTTATCTCCTTTCAAAACACTGATATCATCCGGAAAGACAATCAATTGCTCATATACCTCATATATGTATTTTTTTGTGTCCGCGTATAAGACAATCTGATCCCCATCCTGCAGCTCATCCAATCTTCTGAAAAAACGTGCAAAGGTATAGTTCCTATGTCCGGCAATAACACAGTTGCCAGCCCCCCCTATATCTCCAGAGCCTTTCAGGTGTCCTGCTCCTACGCTCAGGCTGTCATGGCCGGTTCCTTCAAAAACCGGAAGTTTTAAATTGATCTTTTTTATTTCTATAGTCCCTATCACTTTCAATTCCGGTTTTGGCTTTTCACCCTTTTTAGGAATAACCCTCTCTTTTCTCTCAGCAGCATTCTTAGTCTGGGCACTCGTATTCCCTTTCTTCTGGTATTTGTTATCCGGAGAAGCAGGTTTATCAACCGACGAGGTTCCGGTGTCAAATGCGGACTGCAGTTTTTCATATTCCAGTACCGGGTCCTGTGCTGCTTCCTCCCACTCCTTAAGCAGCTGGGACTGCCTATATCCTGTATAAATCCTTCCGGCGATGGGAATCAAAGCTATGATTAATCCTATGGAAATCAGAATAACTGAAATTTTTTTCATTTTTCCTCCATATGGAAATAATAGCTGGGTGCGAACACCCAGCTATTATTTCCATTCTTAATTTATCCTCTTGCGTCAGTTGATTTATTACATTCTGCTTTTCTTTCTTATGAAAACTCCGATACCTATTATTGCAGTCCCTAAGCCATAGAATATTTCCGCAGGAACACCACCTGTTTTAGGAAGGCTTCCCTTACCTTCCACAGGATCAAGAGGTACAGGCTCATCTTCTATTTCAATAATCCTGGCAACAACATCTATAGTAACTTTGGCACTATTGCTTACATTACCGTTCTTATCAATTATATGATACATAAATGTATCAATACCGGAAAAACCTGTGTTAGGCGTATATTCAAAAGATCCATCCCGATAAAACGCAAGTGTTCCGTTTTGCGGTTCACTATCATTTATTGCCATCACAGCTCCCCCTTCAGGGTTGCTGTCATTGGACAGTACACCGGGATCTTTCTCTTTCAATACCTCATCCTCACTTATGGAATACAGGTCATCTACTGCAGTAGGTGTTTCGTCCTGCAAAACCTGCATAACTGCAGCTTTTTCCCTGATAGCGACTGTTACTGTAGCTGTACCGCTAGAATTTCCGCTCGTATCGGTCACATGATATTTAAAGCTGTCATCGCCAAAAAATCCATCCTTGGGAATATACTCGAAAGAGCCATCCTTGTTAATTATAACAGTCCCGCTTATAGGGTCGGTTTCCTTGACCGCAACCAAAATACTCCCCTCCGGATCGCTGTCATTAGATAATACTCCGGGTACCTCCACCTTCAACACCTCATCCTGATCTGTGGTATAGCTGTCATTGGCTGCTGTAGGCGGCTTATTTGCCGGTGTCGTATTACTCTGATACTGCCCGTTTCCCGTATTGTCGCCCGACTCTTCGGAATTATCAGTATTCTTGTTAACACTTATAGTCACAGTAGCAGCTTCACTGGAACTCTCATGAGTGTCCCATACGCGGTATGTAAAGTAGTCACTACCCGTAAACCCCTTCTGCGGGGTATAGATAAAGGAACCGTCTGTATTCAGGGCAAGTGTTCCGTTTGCCGGGTCGCTTAGTCTAGTTGCAGTAATCGAATCTCCGTCGGGATCACTGTCATTAAGCAATATACCCGGCGCAGATATTGTAAGTACACCGTTTTTATTAACCGAATAACTGTCATTGGATGCAACCGGTGCTCTGTTCTCCGGGTTTTCTGCCGGTATGGTGTAATCCATTGAATAATTCAGAGTCTCTCTTGTTCCTTCTCCGGAAGAGCTTTTTTTATAGTTTACTACTGCCTTATATATAAGCCCTGCAGGATTTGTTTCGACAGTACCGTCTTCCTCTCCATCCAGATAGCCCATATATTCGTCTACTCCTGTTATTTCCAATATATTTGCTCCTACTTTCAGTAAACTGCCGCTAACAGTGTATACTTCCGGTATCTCCCATCCGTTATGGTCTACAAACTCTTTGGTCAAGCCGCTGTTTTTCCAGTCCCCCCTAACCTGTGCCGAGCCGATAGTATTGCCGTTTATTCTTACTTCATATCCATTGTCGCAGGTAATGTCGATCTGCATCGATACAGGATCGCCGTCGATATTGAATTCTCTCCTGAACTCTGCTATTTCTCCATTTAAAGGTTCACTTACATTAAAACTTTTCCATATCATCTTGGCATTATCAAATATCTTTGGAATCAAGCACCAGGAATCCGAAATCCATGCTTCTGATGACGATACCCAGTTACCGCAATCGTCCATGACCTGTGTTCCGGTATCACTAACAATAGTTATAGCCTTATCTTCGCTCTGGCCGTCCCCCGGTTTCTGAACAACTGCACTTGCCTGTACGCTTACCGTCTGTCCTTTAGTTAATCCTGCATCAGAGAAATTTATAACTTCAGTATATGAATCATTTATTGAAGGATTGTGTGTTTTATTCCGGGTTATTGTCCCGGCAGCAACATTAGTCTGGGTCATGCTCCAGCTGTTGTCAGTGAGCGTGAATTTTACACATAGATTTGTTCCGTCACTAGTTACACTTACATTTACTAATGAGGTCTGTGCATGGACAAAACTTATTGGGACAAATAAGAAAGTTAAAAACACTGTGATTGACAATAAAAAAGAAAAACACCTTTTCAAGCTTGCTTTCTTCATTAAATATCCCCCTCCAAAATGTATTACACTTACATTCCTCTAGAGGTAAGTCCTCTGTTTTCAGCCTCGTTTTTGGAAAAACGTGGTTAACCATCAATACACTTCAACATTTTAACATATGTCCCACCATTTCCCATATAGTACATTGAATTCTATAGCATTTTATTCCAAGTGTTTATCTTGCAAACAATACACTTTTGTATTAAGTCTTCTACCTCCTTACTTCTCCTAATCTATTTTTATTCACTCAATACCGATTAGTTTCTTTTCTGAATAAAAAAAGAAAGTAGGGAACCCATATCAGAGTTCCCGCAATAGATTTATATATAAAGTTCCAGTACTAGCCTCAAACAGCTTTATGGTCTTAGTGTGGTAGGATTTTTATCAAATCCGATGTTATTTCCGTCGGACGTCGCTATTACTGTACCTGATAAACTGGTAATATATGTTTCAATATTCGCATCGGCTAGTTGGAGGGCCGCTCCCGTTGGAATATTCATCAGATTAGTTACAGGATCACTTGTGGAGATAACTGCATGTTTTGGTGATACCGCCTGGAAAAATTCCGGCAGCATACTGTCCCATAATCCATGGTGTGCAACTTTAAGAAAATCAGATTTCAGATCATACCCTTTAGAGATCATTTCCTTCTGGGATTGGTGTACTGCATCGGCAGCAAACAGGAAGCCCGTATTGCCGTACTTCATTTTCACCACTATTGATTTGTTGTTTGAATCATAGTAATTGGTACCGTTAGGGGCTATAATACTCATGGTTACGTCGGGGTCAAGCCCGATTTGAGTTCCTGTTTTTGCTATAACCAATTCAGCGCCCTTTCTCTCGCAAATACGTAGTGTAGCGGGATACTCAACCGTACTGGGCAATATTACTTTCCCGAAATCAAAAGACTCCAGTACCTGTACCTGTCCTCCGGCATGATCCGTGTGAGGATGAGTGCTTAGAACAGTATCAATCCTATTTATTCCTACTGCTTTCAGATGATTTATAACCGGGTGTTTTTCTATCTGAGAAATATACCTGCCTGAGTCGATCAGCATTGTTTTTCCATTTGGAGTCTGTATAAGAATAGAATCCCCGTACCCTACATTAATTGTATGAACCAGCATTTTTTTCGGTACAGGCTCACCGATCGGTATATTGAATATCTCCAATTCAGCTAATTGGAATCTATATACCCTGGGTTCATCCTTGGGAGGGTTACCTAATTTCGTTACATTGACCTTCACATATCTTGCGTTCAGTGTTTCAAAGCTGAATATCCGCGGGTTCCCTTGCAGATCCTGCTGTCCGGTTACACTGCTGATTACCGAATAAACCCCATTTTCCGGCTTTACCTGTATGGAATAATCAACAGGGAATCCTGCTGTCAAGCCATTCACTGACAATATGTCACTGCGGGGAAACAGTTTTATCTGGTTAAAGCTGCAGTCTGCACCCAAGTCTACCTCTACCCACTCATTTTTGTCAGGAACCGGATTGGGGCCACTTGAGAATCCTTTCGCATAATAAAGATCACTTTTTTCTCTTCCGTCCACCAGTTTGCCTTTGCCCCAGCCGTACGCTTCAATGCTGGTTCTTGCGTTTACAATCTTCCTTAGTGCAAGATTAATTAATTCCGACATAAATCCACATCCTTTTCTGATAATAGTAGAAAACTTCTTTGTATCTAAGCCATACAGGAGTGAATTTATATATTTTTTGATGCATGATATATGAGTATTTTATATTACCGTATATTACTATATATTCAGAATTGTATATTTATGTGAACAATTAATGCTGTCTTCCGGTTATTACTGTACATAATACAAAAAAAGTTGCTGATACACTATAATCAGCAACTTAATTATCATACTGTGTTCAATTAATGAATTTTATCCCGATTTATCACATCTGCCTCACGAGCAGCATCCAGTCTTCGTTGTCAGGTTTTTGAGGAATATTGTATCTTCCAGTTTCCGGCTTTATACCATCGTTTATTATCGTATACTTACCCGTTCTCGGATTGAACCATTCTGCAGTATACACCTTGCCGGAGTCCATGTTCTTCAAAACACCCGTATCTTTCCCGATGTTGTAGAAATATACCGTATACACCTTTGAAGCATTTGTAGAAACAACAGCCTGTTCACCGTTTTTGAATTCCCCCCATGAGGTGTCACTGAACCTGGGGATAAGCCTTGACCAGTCAAGAGATGTATAAAACCCCTTTAAAAACCCGAGCTCCCTTCCTCCCGGCAAATCTATACCGACATACCAGGGTGTCCTGTGGTCATATGCGTCCTCTTTTGAAGCATCCCACTTGTTCCGCCAAACACCTGCAGCACCATAGGTATATCCATAGCTTCCACATTGAATAGCCTTATACGCTGCAATTCTGACATCCTTAGCCGTGGCTTTCGCTCCTCCTGCATCTACTCCTTCATACATAGCTTCGGTTTCTATATATGGCTTCCTGGGAAAATAATCCCAGTAGGATTTGTAATGTTCCTTAGTTCTGATTTTACTTGTTCCCCCATGACCACCCTGAGTGGCAAACCAATCATGCCATGGTTCATTCCCCCAGGTTTTCGGTTCTCCCAGGCTCTGCATGTGTCCTGAAAGAGGATGTTTGTAGCCGTCATACCTTCTTATGAGCAAAGCAACGCTTTTCCATACTTCCGGGTTATTATACCTGTTATTAATATCTACTTCCTGTGCCGTAAACCACACTACCGGATATGCGGCATACCTGGCTACCATATACTTTGCGAACAGCTCCATGCCCTTCTGTCCTGCAAAACTCTGGTCCCCAAACCAACCCATTCCCAGAGCTATCACCATCCCATTATCCGCAAGGTGCTGTATCTGTTTATCAAGATGGTTTCTAAAACCCTGCGGGTTAAGCCTGTCATATTTATTGCACCAGTATTTATTATCGAGTGATGAAGGATATGCCTGATACACAGTAAATCCTTTTTTTATCCGGTCATTTACAATATGCTTGAACTGACTTGGAATAGTGGCCCTCGGATAGTTGGTCTTATCAAGGCTCTCCGTCATACCCCAGTGGGTATCTCCAAGCCAGAAAAAAGGTGTTCCGTCATTATAAGAAAATAATCTTCTGTTATTACTTGCTCTGATAAAACCATGTTTATAAATAGATAATGTACTGGTGTTCTTCACGCACTCAATCTTTCCCATTTGATTATCAAGCTCTTTATTCTTCTTGTCCGTACAGTAAACAGTATAAGTCCATGTACCTGTCTGAGTGGGTGCGAACCTTACCTTCCAAGTGTTCCCCCCATCCCAGAAACCCGGCAGTTCTATAATAGTTTCATCAGGAGCACTGAAAACTGCATAAATCTCAACATCTTTGAACGGATTGCCATACTTCTTTCCACTTTTTAGTGTAACTTCCGCCACATGCCATTGTTGAATGTTCTTTATAACTTTATTTACAATTCCATAGCCGTTGCCACTTTCCATTGTAATGGATGAAGCAGCTTCTTTTTTAGCTGTATTTGCCAGTACCGGGACCTGAAACATACTTATACCGGAAATACACATTATAAGTAATGCGGACATTACAAGCCTGAAAATCAGTTTTGACAAAAATGCTTTTTTCACATAAACCTCCATCGACAGAGTTACATTTACAACTTAACTTTTTCCTTTATACCGTTTCTTTTGATAATATATGCAGGATTGCCTACAACAGTACAGTTTTCCGGTACATTCTTTGTTACAGTTGCGTTACAGCCTATTATAGAATTTCTTCCAATGGTTATAGGTCCTACAACAATGCCTGCCGCTGCAACCTGTACATTATCTTCAAGTATAGGGCAGCCTGTAGTACGTCCGATAGTTACCTGATGGTATACCGTGCAGTTTTCACCGATGCTCTTGGCATTGATTATGGTATCAAATCCGTGGTATATGACCAGACCGGGGCCTATCGAACCGGAATCTGTATAGATATATAGATATTTCATGGGAGGATAGAATATCTTAATCAGAACAGGCAGCAAGAAATTTCCTCTTTTCAGCCTGTGATAAAACAGGTTTCTGAATTGAGGTTCATAAAGCAGGAACCAGCTTAGATAACCCCATACAGACAGGTTTTCATTTTCCTTTTCATAAGCAACCGCCCAGCGGAGAATATCTTTCCTGATCAGTTCTTTCTCGCTGGAAATGCATAAAGCAATCATAGCCGGAATCGTTCTTATGATATTAATTTTTGCCCACAGCCTTTTCAATTTATCCCTACTCAGTTAACTCAACCCCTAATCTGTCCCATTGTATCTGCACAATAGTTTTATCCGAATTTACTAAGCCCCTGTTCCGATATACGTAAAGCCCATCTCCTCTACTTCCTTCTTAGGGTAGATGTTCCTTGTATCATAGAATATATTGTTGTTCATGATTTTTCTAAGCAGAATCAAATCCATATTTCTGAATTCATGCCATTCGGTTATTATTAAGATTGCATCTACACCCTCTGCTGTATCATAAGCATGCTTGCAAAAGGTAATGTTTTCAAAACTGTCCTCAAACATCCTCTTTGCTTCCTTCATAGCTTGCGGATCATAAGCTCTTATTAAAGCTCCGTTATTAATTAGATCCCTTATTACCGTGATAGAAGGTGCATCCCTTATATCATCGGTCTCCGGTTTGAATGCAAGTCCCAAAACCCCTATAGTTTTTCCTTTCAGGTCCCCTAAAATACCGGTTAGTTTTTGCGTTACCAGATGTTTCTGCCTTTCATTTGATTCAATGACCGATTTTACAATAGACATAGTTACTTTGTACTTTTCTGCAATGCTCACAAGGGCTTTGGTATCCTTGGGGAAGCAGCTTCCACCATAACCTGGTCCAGCATGCAGGAATTTAGGGTTTATACGGCCATCCCTGCCCATACCCTTTGCTACTTCCTGTACATTTGCACCTACTTTTTCACATAGGTTTGCAATTTCATTTATAAATGTTATCTTGGTTGCCAGAAATGCATTGCATGCATATTTGATCATTTCTGCAGTTTCAATATTTGTATAGATAAAAGGTGTTTCATTAAGGTACAGAGGTCTGTATACTTTTTTCATTATCTCCGCAGCTTTTTCACTTTCTACTCCGATTACCACCCTGTCAGGATGGGTAAAATCCTGCAATGCTTTGCCTTCCCGCAGAAATTCCGGATTTGAAACTACATCAAATTCATAAGCTGCAGCCCTTGCATCAAGCACCTTTCTGATCATTTTCTTTACTTCCTGCCCTGTGCCTACAGGAACCGTACTTTTATCAACAACAACCTTATAACCGTTCATATAAGTGCCTATATCTTCTGCTACTTTATATACATAGCGCAGATCTGCACTTCCATCCTCACCGGTAGGAGTTCCCACCGCTATGAACAAAACATCCGACTCTTCAATGGCATACTTTAAATCTGTTGTAAATTGAATCCTTCCTGCTTTAATATTCCTGTCAAGAAATACATCAAGCCCCGGCTCATAAATAGGAACCATACCGTTTTTCAACAAATCAACCTTCTTACCGTCAATGTCAGCACAGATTACGCTTAAGCCAAAATCGGCAAGACACACACCGGAAACCAAACCTACATAGCCGGTTCCAAAAATCGCTACCCTCGGGAACATAATACCCCTCCACAAAGTTAATATTCCAATACATTTATTACTTAATTTTCCTTTTAACCATTATTTTAACTTATTCTTCTTGTAAAAGTCAAAATTTTCTAAATATAAAATCAACCTGTAGCGGCAGCCTGAAAAATCTTATGGATAAATAATATGCTCTGCCTGCTCTTTCATACTGCTTTTTGCATACACAGAATCTATAAGCGCCAGTATTACAGGAAAAATGGCAATCCTGCTTGAATCTGTTATGATCAGTGTCGCCGAAGACAATATGATAAGGACTGCCACACCTATCAGCCCCGTAAGTGAGTTGCCCTTCTGCAGGCGGAAAGATAATATTAATCCTGCAGACAATTTAATTACCAACCATAAGTACCACAGTAAGCCTAAAACACCAAATGTGTTTACAAATCCGACTATTCCCACATCTTCCCTGTAAAACATCTTATCCTGCCCTCTCAGTAATGCATATGTTTCCCTATCTTCCATATTTTTTATAAATCCCATGCCGTAAAGAGGACTTTCCTTTACCTGTGAAAGGTAAAAATCAACTTCTTCAAGGCGGACCGATACACTGGTATCCTCGTTGCTGACAGAGTCCATATATGATTTAAACAAAGGAGTATTTACAAGGGCAGCTACAATAACGGCTGCAACAATACCCGTAATTATCAGATTACCGATTCTTTTCCTGAATGCAAAAACAATCATGCACAAAATACATACCAGTTCCATTACCAATGCAGCTCTTGTCTTCTGAACTACAATCAGTTCAAACAGTCCTGCCGCAAAAACAAACAGGCATGCTGCTCTGTACCTCAGTTTAAATCCGGGATTGAGATATACCCCTAAGGCAAGCAGAGTACCGGAATTTATAATATATGCAAACGCGGTGACCCTGTATCCGCCAAATCTCTCATCATATCCCAGTGGAAGTATCTGCAAATCAAAATATGATAAAAAAAGGTAGTATACGATGTAAAATACCGACAAAACCGCAGAAAATACAACTATCATCCCATATAATTTGTGGTAATTTCCGTCTTTTTTCAAGTAACAGGCCATAATGAAGTAGGAAAGCATGAGAAGATAATATTTCCCTTCAGTAACCGTATCAATAAAAGACTGTCTGTATGTCACAACACTCATGACAATTTCCTGTATGTACAGCAAGATAAAAAACAGAATATTTCCACCGAAGAAATACTTTTCACAGAAAAGATCTCTGATAAAAACGAATGTAAAAAACAAAATAACTGCCACTACCGCAAGTATAATAAACTTTATTTTGTCCGGAAACAAATTGGGGACTAGATATATCAACCCCATATAAAGTACAACAAAAATTCTCAACAGCATCAAATGAAATCTATTCAGTGTGTTGTTCATACCCTGCCCGGCTAAATCACTTAAATTTATTTCAGCTTTTTGTTCTTCACACATACCCGTAAAAACCTTATCATACATAATTTAAAATCCCGTTGATCGTTTTACTGACACACAATAAATAACTAGCCCAACATGTAAACTATCTTTTTTCCAATGCCTTATACATGTCCACCCATTGGCTCATGATACTATCCCAGCCATTATTTTCCTTCAGGTATTCATACCCCTCCATACACAGTTCCTGGTAATGGGATCTATCCTCAAATACACGTATGAACCTCTTCATTGTTTTATGCAAACTTCTGATATGCTCGTCAGAACCATGATAATCATAGCAAAACAGAAATTCCTTCTCTCCCATATCCTTTGTTATACCTATGTGCGGCAGAATAACAGGCTTTCCATAAGAAAGCGAAAGTATCAGACCACCAGAATTCAACATGCTCTTTTTACTAAACGGCATCACATTGACATCTGAAGTATTCAGGTAGCTGACCAGCTCTTCATCAGGTATAAACCCTTTTTTGCATATGATCCGGCTATCTTTTGTGCATAACGATTCGATCTCCTTTTCCAGGCATGGATCATAGGTCCACCCGCAAACAAGCAGTTTGACATTTTTCTCTTTTAGCCGGCTAAAGGCTTTTATAAGGATATCTACATTTTTATACCTGCTTATCTGACCTACAAACATGAATACAATATCACCTTTATCTATTCCCAAAGCCTCTCTCAGGTTATTGCAGGAATTGGGATAACTGCCTATATAGTTTCCATGCGGAATATATACAGCCTTTTCTTTGATTTCTTCTTCTGTCAAGTAACCCTTTAAAATATCGAGACTCTCATGTCTGCAGTGAATTATTATCTTGCTGGCATTCTTAATAACAAAGCCTCTCCACCGCAGCATAAGCTTCATGTTGTGACACTCATGGGGGATTTTATTATGCATGGTCCACACTATTTTTTTATTAAAGAGTTTTAGAAGCTTAAAATAAGCCATCATTGTGAAAACTTTTATATATGACCTGAAGGATTTGTCTGCAGCCAGCATAAGAAGCCAATTATAGTGAAATACTTTTACCTTTTTGCCAAAAACCCTCCTGGATATTCTCAATACTTTACCAATAAGACCTTTAGACAATTCAGAATTTTCTATCTGTATATTTCTTTCTTTCAAGCCATTTGTTATGTTTTCTATATACTTATTCCCGGGATGGCTGCAAGGGCTAAAGAATATTTCCATCATATATCCCTCCCAGCGAACTGTAAGAAGCCGATGAATTCTTTTTGCAAATAAAATCAATCCACAAATCACCGATCGCCTTTTTATCGAAAAGACTGCCCGTCCTTATACATTCCTTCGATATAGTGCTGTATATTTTCCGTTTCAGGTTTGCTGCCTCATGCATAGTGATGCAAAATTCGTCATACTTATGTCTGTCAAACGCAAAACCGTTTTCCTTATTCCTTATTACGGTCTGCGCTCCTTCACAGTTTGATGCTATAGGCACTACTCCACAACACATGCTTTCAATCAGTACAATTCCAAACGGTTCCCTCCTGCTTGGCAGTATAAGATAGTCATACTTGTGCAAATTACTTTCAATAAATTTTCTGTCCCTGAATCCCAGATAAATAATCCTCGGGTCTACCTCCGAAGCCTTGATTACATCCTGCTCAAGTGGTCCTTTTCCGACAAAAGTCATAGTAATATCAAGTTGCTTATTCTCGGCCATAAACTTAAGAATCCAATCGGCTCTTTTCCAGTCAATCAGTTTTCCTATAAAAATAAAATTTCTTGTACACTTATCAGTATTTTTATCTGTATCTTTAATAATGAACCTGTCAAGGTCAATAGAGTGGTATACTACACATGTATTAGCGGTATATGGCTTTATAGCATCTTTCGCAAAGTGAGTAACACAGAATGTCTCTCTATCCTTCAAAAATTTTCTCCACACACTGCGTGTAAATTCTCCACGCTTCCATTTTATTTCCTCACCGTCATCCCAACAGGTCTGTGATGTAAAATATATGACCCTGTTCTTTTTTGACATCAGGTTAAAAATATGCATATACCGGTTATATGGAGCTATACCAACTATTATGGTGTCAGTACTTTTAACAATCATATACTTAATGAGGTTTTTCATACTATTTACAACAGTTGCCGTCTTCTTAAAATTGAAGGTAAATATAGATTTTATAAAGGGTCTAACATACCGGAATACATTATAATCTATATCAAAACCATACTCTTCTGCTTTGCTGTATAACCCCTTATAGTGCTCCGGAGCATCATATTCGTGAAAAATAACGATCTTGCATTCTTTCTTTCCTATCATCTTTACCTCCGATATTTTTATCTGCTATACCAGTCACGATATCTTGAAATAATCTACTCTTTTCCTTAAAAGCAGCTTTATATCCGAATTGAAGAACAACAGCATCAGACATAGCAAAGCACAAGGATAAAGAATAAGCCCAAGATACCAGTCCAGAAAATAGCTGGATGCAAAAAAGCACATACTTACACAAACCTGATATATAGTTTGTTTTTTATACCTGTTGCCCAGTAATTTGTGGAAAAATGCATTATTGAGAAGAAGCCAGAAAAAATTAGTCAGACATGCTGCAAAGGCAATAGCTTCTATATCCTTAAAAACAACAAAAGCACCCAGCACAAATACTGCATTGATAAATAAGGCTATAGCATTATTTATTATGAATTCCTTTTGTTTTCTCAAAACTTTGAAAAAGTTATTACACACAATACCGATTTGTGCATTGAAAACCGAGGCGGAAAAAAGGAACTGCATTACTATGATACTCCCCTTATATTCGGGCATGAAAACAATAATGAAAAATTTTACTGCAAAAGAAGCCGTCAGAAGGATAAAACAGATATTAATAACAAATATCTGCATTCTTTCAAATAAAAGGCCATACCCCTCCTCCCGGGTTCTTGCCAGATAAGGATAAACCACCTTACTGATTGCAGCAAGCACAAGGGATACCATATTTACTATGGATACTGCAAAGGAATACAAGCCAAATTCTTTTACCGAAAAACTGCTGTCTAAAACAAACCGTCCTGTTCCCAGCAATAAAACAATTATAAAGTTCCCAATCATCTGGAAAAATCCATTTTTTAGCAGCTGCAACAAATCCTTTGAGTTTCCTTTTACTTTTTCTGAAGGGCCAAATATTATATCCCTGGCATAATATATCCTTACAACGAGTTCCAGTATGTTTATAGCGAAAAGCAGAACAATAAAAGCTGTATGCAGCCTGATACCGAACATTATAAAACTCAGTGCCAGAGCTACAAAGGAAGCCCTCGTCACTATTGCTGTTACCGAATTGAAGCGGAACTGCCTGGTTATGTCATTTACCTGCCCCAGGTATGACGACAGGTTGAGAATGAGAATATTAAAGCATATAAGCACATTGATGAGAATGCTGCTTTTTTCACCAACAAGCAGAAAACTAATCAGGAATATTGAAATAACGGATATTACCTGAACATATAGTAAAAACCTAAAGTACATCCTGAATTTTGCCCTTGGAAGCTTGTCATAATCATATGCCCCATAATGAATGCTAATACCATCATTAAACCCGTAATGAAAAAATGTGCTGTACCCAGAGTAAAAACCAAAACGCACATAGTGGCCATACTCAGCTACTCCTAATGATTTGGGGAGGATAAAACCCGTAACCAACGATAGAAAAAAGGATATTCCATTTGAAAATACTACATATAAAAAGTTTTTTACTATAGAATTCTGCTTCTGTTTAGTTTTAATTAGTGCTATGTTCATCTATAATATACTCCTCTGCTGCAAGTCATCCGCATATTGTTTCCCTGAATCCTGCGTTGCAACTATCTTTTTGGGACAAAACAGGCTTTCCGATTCCATCTAACGGCCATTTTATCCCTATTTCTGAATCATTCCACATAATACCGCCCTCATCCTCCGGGTGGTAATAATCCGTGACCTTATACGAGAATTCTGCCTCATCGGACAGCACAAGGAATCCGTGTGCAAACCCTTCGGGAACGTAAAACTGTTTCTTGTTTTCTGCTGAAAGCAGCACACCGTACCATTTGCCGAAAGTAGCCGAGTTTCTCCTAAGATCAACAGCTACATCAAACACCTCGCCGGAAATTACCCTTACAAGCTTTCCCTGCGGAAAGCGCTTCTGAAAATGCAACCCCCGTAAGACACCTTTTTTGGATTTTGACTGATTATCCTGAACGAAATCCATTTTCAAACCAATTTCATTGAAATCCTTCTTATTGTATGCTTCCATAAAATACCCGCGGTTATCTCCAAAGACAGTAGGCTCTATAATGCACAACCCGTCTATACCCGTCTCTATAAGTTTAAATTTATTCAAAACTGTACCCCCAAAATAAAATTAGTATTGTGACAGCTTGGTAAATTTTTTGGGTAGAGCGTATGCGTAGAGGATATAGAGACTGTTAATCCAAGCGAGGAGAAGTCAAATCTTGTCTGAACGAAGGGAGTCTGATTTGACCTGAGCTGGCTTTATCAGTATCTTGTACTCGCAGCATTTAGTTATAGTAATAAAATTCACCAGGTACTACGTGTTAATTTATCCTGCATTATCATACATTTTATTGTAGTAATTTTCGTACTCACCACTCGTTACATGCTCCATCCATTCCCTGTTGTCAAGGTACCATTGTATTGTTTTCACAATTCCTTCTTCAAATAGCACTTCCGGCTGCCATCCCAGTTCATTTCTGATTTTTTCCGGATCAATACCGTAACGCCTGTCATGTCCTTTCCTGTCACCCACATAGGTTATCAGCCCTTCTGTTATTGACCTGTCTACATGGTCATGCAGATACCCTATTACTGTTTTTACTATCTGGATGTTTGTCCTCTCATTATGACCACCAATATTATAAACTTCTCCAAGCCTGCCTTCATGCAGCACCATATCTATTGCTCTGCAGTGGTCTTTCACAAAAAGCCAGTCCCTTATATTCAGGCCATCTCCATAAACCGGAAGGCTTTTTTTCTTAAGTGAGTTGTTTATGAGAAGCGGAATAAGTTTCTCGGGAAATTGATATGGACCGTAATTATTACTGCACCTGGTTATATTAACCGGCATTCCATATGTATCAAAATATGCTTTCACCAGCATATCTGCCCCGGCTTTGCTTGCAGAATATGGACTATGGGCATCGAGAGGTGTTGTCTCGGTAAAGTATCCTGATTCACCCAAAGAACCATAAACCTCATCAGTAGACACCTGTAGGAACTTTCTTCCTTCACTTTTTCCCGCATCCACCTTCCATACATTCTTTGCAGCGTTCAGCAGACTTAACGTCCCGTTTATGTTTGTCCTCACGAAAATGTCCGGGTTTTCAATGCTTCTGTCAACATGGCTTTCAGCAGCAAAATTTACAATATAGTCAAAATCATATTTTTGCATCAAACCCTCAACCAAATCTGTATCGCAAATATCGCCATGCACAAAGACATGCTTTGGGTTTCCTTCCGCGGTTTTAAGATTTTCCAGATTTCCTGCATATGTAAGTGCATCAAGGTTAACTATTTTATAATCATATTTCTCAAGCATGTATAGTACAAAATTGCTTCCGATAAATCCGGCACCACCGGTCACAAGTATATTTTTCATAATTCATCCATCCTCGTAGTTTATAGTTACTTATTTTTCTTATGATCAGGTTATGAAAAACACATCAGTGCTTATCAATTTGCCTTCAGGTATTCTTCCACTGCCTCATCCCATGTTCTGAAGCGGTTCATCCCATGAATGTTAAGCATAAAATTATCCAGTACAGAGTATTTGGGTCTGTGTGCAGGTCTTGCCAACTGTTCAGTTGTAATTGCATTGACCTTTATATTTATACCTTTTAGAGAGAATATCTTTTTTGCAAAATCATACCAGCTGCAATAACCCTCGCAGGTTGCATGATAAGTACCATAATTATATGTATCAGTAAGATCCAGAATGCATGCTGCCAGGTCCTTAGTGCTGGTAGGACTTCCTATCTGATCGTTGACTATACTTACTTCATCCTTTTCTTTTGCCAGCTTCAGTATGGTTCTTACAAAGTTGTTTCCCTCACCGTAGAGCCATGCAGTCCTTACTATGAAATGCCTCGGATTGGTTTCCCTCACCAGTCTTTCTCCCAGCTCCTTGCTCTTGCCATATACACTCATAGGATTTACATGGTCAAATTCCCTTCGAGGCTGGTTTGTATTGCCGTCAAACACATAGTCGGTAGAAACCTGGATAATGGAAGCCCCGACTTCAAACGCAGATATGGACAAATTCCTCGCCCCTATAGCATTGATCTGATATGCCATATTCTCATTGGATTCGCATCCGTCAACATTTGTGTATGCAGCACAATTAATTACAGCATCAGGCCTTTCGTTCTTTATTAAAGCCCATACTTCTTTTTCATTTGTTATATCCAGGTTATGTACATCTGTAAGTATCAATGTATTATTCCGTCCGATTGCTTCATTCTGCTTCACGATCTCATTACCTAACTGTCCATTTGCCCCTGTTACTAGTATTTTCATTTTCTTTTACTCCATTTTTTCTTTTTTATTCTTCTTTTAAAATAGTATCCGTATATGTCAAAATACTTTCTGTATTCGGATTTCTTAACTTTATTCAGTACTACACCCAAAAAATTCACATTTGCTTTCAGCAGCTGGTCTCTGGCACGTTTAAAGCCTGACATCTTAATCCTGCCGGTAGAAACGATCATTATGGCCGCATCGGCAAGAGAAGCCACAATAGCAGCATCAATCACACTTCCCAGAGCCGGAGTATCAAGTATAATAAAATCATATTCCTTTTCTGCTTTAGCTAAAAATTCCTTGAATTCATTGCTGGAAAAATATCCTGTCGGGTCCAGGTGCTTCGGACCGCTCGGCAGGAAAAACAGATTTTCTATATTGGTTGCCCGTACTACCTGATCCATGTAAAGCTTGTCTGAGATTACTGTGGAAAGTCCTGTATCAACATCTGCGCCGTATGTTTTATATTCAAGGCTTTTTCTCATATCGGTATCTATGAGAAGCGTATTAAACCCTGCACGCGCATAGTTAATAGACAGGTTAATGGAAGTAGTTGTTTTTCCTTCTGAAGCATTATAGCTTACTATTGCCAGCTTCTTTATTTTTTTGTTATTGCCCGCAAAACTGATATTCGTTCTTAATGTAGATAATGCTTCCTGCACAACTGCGTTTTGGTTTTCGTAAAATTCTATTATTGACATTCAATCATTAATCTCCTATTTGATACTCATTTTCGGTATGATTCCTATTACATTGCATTCAAGCCTTTTCTCAGCTTCTTCAACAGTTTGCAGCTTCGTATTTGTTAACTCAAGGAAGTATATTGCCGTTACAGATAATAAAAACACAGCCATAAATGCAGTAATTATCTTCATTCTATGGTCAAGGTTTATTGGGAGAACCGGGGTTTTTGACACATCAAGAATACTCAGATTATTTCCGTTTGTCAGCTCGTTTATTTTATTAATAAAGGCCCTGCTGATAGAATTTGCAATATCCCTTGCTCTATCAGGCTTTGTATCCAGTACGGTAACCAAAAGCACATTCGAATCATTTTTCGAGGATATATTGACCCTTGCTGCAATTGCTTCAGGAGGTATATCATTAAGTCCAAGCTCTTCCACGACAGTGGAGGTAACCTTATAACTTTTGATCAACTCCCTGTAGTCCTTGACCAGCATCCTGTTTACAAGCAAGCTGTCTGAATTTACTTTTCCCGATATATCGCTGTAATTTCTGGTTAGTGCATAAAGAGAGGCATTTGCCTGATACAAAGGTACTGTTTTGTTTGTATAGTAGTACCATGCAGCCCCCCCTGCCAGACTTGATAACAATAGTATGATCCAGGATCTGCGGATCAGTAATTTAAACAACCTTTGAAAATCTATCATTAAACTCCCCCTCACAGACGGCTCACTTAATAACTCTCAACAATCTTATCTCCTATCCCTATACCACTCAGCACCTCAACATTCTTGCCCGATTCTATTCCCTTTTTTACCTCTACAACTTCAGTGCCTCCATATTTGTAGCGTTCTACCCAGTATTTTGCGCCATTACTTCTAAGAGCGGATTTGGGAATTACAATCGCGTTTTTCTTTTCCTCCGTGCTGATAGATACCTCATAAGGCTCATTTATAAGAATATCATCAGGCAGATTTTCAACAAGGAAATAAACCATGGATTTCACTTTGACACCAGGCTCTTCAGGCTTGATAAGATCCCCTGGCGACGGCTCATAGACAGCCCCCCTAAATTCTTTTCCATTTATCTTAACCTTAAGTTTCAATCCAGACTCATATCCCTCAAGATCACCGGAATTAAATTTCATTACCAGGTCCCCAGGATCTACAAGTCTGGCAAACTTCCAGTTTTCTCCCACAAAATCGTTAAGTGCTACCTTATCCAGGAAAGTAATTGTTCCCGGCCGGTTCGCTTTAAGAGTACAATTTGATTTCAGCTTCTGCTGATACTCAAGTTCTTTCTTGAGAGTATCAAGATCCATATCTGTCAGTTCACTGTTTTTTGTAGTGTTTTCCAGTCTCCTCTTGGCAGAATTATAGTTTATGACAGCTTTTTTATATTGATCTTCTCTTTGCTTTAAAATATTCTTTCTGGTGCGCTCCCTTATTTTTTCCAGGCGTGCTTTCCGCTGTTTCAGTATTTCCTTCTGATTCTTTGCATCCTCTATTTGATTCGGTTTAAGGTCAGCTGGTATCGGTTTGTTCAGATTCATTACAATTTCGTTATAGCTGGCCTCGTCAAATGCAAATTCCATTTCTTCGTTTATACTCTTATTTTTCTCTTCCATAGCTGTGTTCAGCTCCATAAGTGCCAGCTCTACAGCTTCTTCAGCGTTTTTAATATCGTTCCTGATTTGGAATATCCTTTCTTTTGTCTTGGAAATATTGCTTTGCAACTGTTTTATTCTGAATTCCAGATCTTCAGAATAAGTCTCGGCTATTATCTGACCTGCTTTCACCTTGTCATACAGCTTTATATTAAGCGTCTTAAGTACTCCGGAAACCCCTCTGAAATATAGGCTGGTTTCTCTGGCTGGAACAAAAACACCTACACCGGATACATTTGAAGAAATTGTGCCTGCTTTGACTTCATAAAGGCTGTCTTCATCTATGGAACCGGGCTTGTCTGCCGGTGATGAAAATGATGGTGCGGTACGGCTCGTACAGCCTGTCAATCCTACAGCAAATATTATTAATATAATAAATGTTACTATCTTAAATACACTTCTCTTCAATCAATCATCCTCCGCATCTAACCACACTAATATCATTCTTTATGGTCAGATAAAATTTTATTTTTTCTTTAATATGAACATTGCAATCTCCGGCCGGTTTGTAAACCGTACTCCTATTCTGTCGCCCGTATAACCGATTCCTTTACTCACATACATAACCGCCTTAGCATTATCGGGACGCTCAGTTGTATAAAAACCATACCCATACTCAGGGAAGAATCCTTGTCCCGGGGAATATAGGACAGGCAGAAATGGAAGTCTGATCTGTCCTGCATGGGTATGCCCCGACATTACAAAATCCGCTCCGTTTTTTGCCAGCTCTTTGAATGTTACAGGTTCGTGGATCATCGTTATACTGAAATCCTGTATGGCAACATCCCTAAATGCCAAATCCGGCCTATCCATCCCGTACTGATGGTCCGAAATACCTACCATCCACATATGGGCTTTGCCTCTTGTTATTTTTACAGCATCATTTTCAAGTATAACTGCACCCCTATCTGAAAGAAGCTTTTCAAAGCCACTTATCCCTGGCTTGTAATCGTGATTTCCACCTACAAAGTAAACGGGATATTTTTTTGCTATCTCACCGACATAATCGGCTACCCGGGTAATAATACCCCTGCCGTTGTCTATCAAGTCTCCCGTAATACAGACGCAGTCAATTCTTATACCCATTTTGCCCGCTTTTTCTTCAGCGATTCCCATGAAGTCTTTCTTTAATCCTCTCAGATTTCTGAAATGAATATCACTCAGCTGTACTATGGTGTACCCGTTAAATTCCTCAGGAAGCTTATCCGGATTTATGTTATATATATTTACTTCAACCCAGGTGTTGCTGAGGTATAAATTCAGAATTACCAGTATAAGAAGTGCTGCCAGTATAACCATCATTTTTTTCTGTTTAGCTAACTTTAAGCTATCCCGCATAACCAGCTTTAGCAAACTTAAATCTCCTAACCCGCAATCATAGGCTTAAATATTTCCCTGAACTACAGAATAAACCAATTACACATTTTTGCTGTAAATAAGTTATTTTCATTGCCATTTTTTTACTGTTTTGATATAATTTTAAATGTTTTAGAAATGTTTGTCAAATAGTAATTGATTTACAATCAACTAACCCAGAATGAAATGTTTACTTACTGACGATATTGGAATAGGTGATACAGGGGATGAAAATCGGCTTTATAAGCAATCGGGAAACAACTGATATTAAGTCCTGGTCCGGAACGTTATTCTATCTGTTTAAAACTTTGGAAAAGGAGTATGAAGTTGAGTGTGTATATATAAGAGATAATCTCCTAGAGTTTTTGTACTTAAAGTTAATGTACTTTTTTTACAATAAAATAGCCGGAAGGAACATATCGCCCGAGCACACTTTTCTTTACGCAAAGTTAAAGAGTTATAAGCTTGATACATATCTGAAGACAAAACAAAGTTGCTTTGATGTGCTCTTTGCCCCCATAGGGTGTCAGGTAATTGCTTTTGCCAAAACGAAAATTCCGATAATCTATCTTTCAGATGCTACTTTTGCATCTATGATAGACTATTACCCCGAGTATACAAATCTTCCTTCATGGAATGTCAGGCAGGGTAATTACATAGAAGCACAGGCTATTATGAAATCAGACAAGATAATATTCAGCTCGGACTGGGCAATGGAAAGTGCTGTTAATAATTATCATGCAGACAGATCAAAGCTATATGTCATTCCTTTTGGTGCCAACATTGACGACCAATTTCTTGAAGAAGACTTCCAAAAGGAAAAGGACAGGCTGAAATTACTTTTTATAGGCGTAAATTACTTGCGGAAAGGCGGCGGTATAGCTGTTAAAACTGCAAATGAAATAAAAAACCGCGGTTTTGAATGCGAAATCAGTATTATAGGATGTGCCCCTGATGAAAGGCATTACAAAGATGAAGGCGTAAAAATAATAGGTTTCCTGAATAAAAACAATTCCAAAGACGCAGAGAGGCTGACAGCAGAAATGAAAAGCTCCCATTTCCTCATTCTGCCGACAAAAGCGGAGTGTGCGGGTATAGTCTTTTGTGAAGCTTCCTGCTATGGTGTGCCCAATATAACTTATGATACAGGCGGCATAGCAAACTATGTGGAAAACAATATAAACGGTTTCAGGCTTCCTTTGGAAGCGGACGAAAAGCAATTTGCAGATAAAATACTTGAATTCTTTCAGGAAGGAATTTATGAGGATATCAGTTCTTCATCAAGATTGAAGTACAAACGCGAATTGAACTGGGATACGTGGCTGCGCAAATTCAAAACGGTATTCAATAATTAGTCTCTATAGGAGGGTAGGATTTTTTATATATGAAGGACACTGCAATAATAATTCTGACCTATAACGGGATAAAAAACACTATAGACTGCATCGAATCTTTAAAAAAGCAGACTTATAAAAACTATGACATTGTGCTGGTGGATAATAAGTCGGAAGATTATACGGTAGAAATCGTCAAAGCCCGCTTTCGTAATGTATTGGTTATTGAAAACATGGAGAATCTTGGATATGCGGGTGGCAATAACGTCGGACTTTCCTATTGCATAAGTATGGGATACAAGTATGTATTCGTCATTAATAACGATATCACCCTTGAGCCTGATGCTTTAGAAAAGCTTATCCATTTTAGCGAAAGTCATAATGACGTATGTGTGGTAGGCCCGGTAAACCATTCATTTTTTAATAAAGAAGAAACACAATTTCTTTACAGCTCCCTTCTGATGGAAAAATATGAATTCAGAGTTTATACTGATGCTGAAAACGGCAGGAAGGAATATGAAACAGATTATGTAAACGGAGCTGCAATGCTAATCAAAACACAAGTGCTTAAAGATATAGGTTTATTTGACGACAATTACTTTCTATTCTGGGAAGAGTCGGATTTGTGTCTCAGGATAAGACGTCACGGCTATAAGTGCATGGTACTGACTGATTCGGTAATATACCATAAGGAAAGTGCATCATTCAGTGATACAAACTATTCACCTTTAAAAAATTACTATCTGCAAAGAAACAAGCTTTACTTTTTTAAGAAAAACTTCAGTACAAGTTATAATTTCAGATTTTATTTATACTGCTTGGACAGGACTGTTAAAATGCTTGTCAAATGTCTTTTAAAGAAACCCGCAAGCTTTTATGGTTTGCTCAAAGCATTCTTTTATGCATATACAGACTTCATGTTCAAAAGAATGGGTAATAGAAACGCAATAATACAGAAATAGGAGTGGTAGAGTTTTGGATAAGGAAATATTTCTAGTAGAAGACGGCGGCTTCGGAGGTTGGGCGCTGCACGCTTTTGTTATTTGTACTGCACTGAAAGAGCAGGGTATAGATGTACACCTGCTTACAAACAAGGAATATGAATTTGACAGCTTTGAAAAAAACTTTAAGGTATCGAAGATTTTTGAACCCATAAAGAAGAGAGAAAAGCAAAGTAAAGCGGTCTGGCTGCTAAACAGATTTTATGTGTACTATACAAATACAAAAAAACTTCTTGACTTTTTGAAAGATAAGAGTAACTATATAGTCCATTTTTATTCGTCAAACTACTTTCTCAACGGGCCTGCAAACAGTCTTCTTCCCAGGGATGTAAAGGTTGTATCAAACATACATGACGTGGAACCTCACTACAATAAAGGTACATATTATATGAAGCTTCAGGGATTTCTCACCAGAAAAGCACTGGTAAGAGCCAACAAGCTGATTGTGTTTACCAATGAAGGTGTCCGGGAGCTGTTGCAAAAAACAGGAGGGGAGAAAAAAGTAGCATTTGTTGAGCATGGACAAGTTTATCTTCCGGGAGCTTTTTCCAAAACACAGGCAGCGGAGTATAAACCCTCCTCTAAACTAAGGTGTCTTTGCTTTGGTTCATTGCGTCCCAATAAGGGTTTTGAGGTTTTGCTCCAATCTGTTGCAGAAATGAATGATGCAGAAAAGCAAATGCTTGAAGTAAAAATTGTCGGCCAAGCAGAAGATCCCTCATACTATAACACCCTGGCCGGCTTTTTAAAGGATAACGGGCTGGAAACCTGTGTGGATCTGCAGAACAGATATGTGGATATCTCTGAAATCCATACATGTTTTAAGGATATTGACCTTGTAATATTGCCCTATACGCACTTTCATTCGCAAAGCGGTGTAATATATCTTGCTCACTCTTTTGGAATACCTGTACTGGTTACAGACCTGGCAGGGCTGAAGGAGCATATAGAAAAAACCTCTGCCGGCTTTATGGTACGTCATTCTGATGCACACAGCCTGAAAAACGAGCTGGTCAGGATTGCCTCTGAGCCATCTCAGCTAGTTGAAAAGAGGGAATATGTAAAAAAATATATGAAAACAGCCCTGGACGGCTGGAAATTAATATCAAGAGAATATCAGAAGATTTATGAGAGCGTATAATCCGGTACAGCATTTCAAAGCCTTATGCCTGGTTAACCCGGTCGCGCCGGCATAAAAGAAATGATTTGAATGAAATGCTGTATTTTTTTGAATTCTACTGTAAAAATAAGTAATTAATTCCTGTTTGTACTATTAATATAAATAATTAACGGAGTGTTTAAGATGAAAATTATTGCAATGCATTTGCCGCAGTTTCACAGAATACCTGAAAATGACAAGTGGTGGGGTACGGGGTTCACCGAATGGGTGAATGTCCGAAACTCCAAGCCGGTATTTGAAGGCCACAATCAGCCCCGGGTACCTTACAATGAGTATTACTATGACCTTACCGATAGGGAAGCCCGTGTATGGCAAGCCCAATTAGCAAAAAAATATGGTATTTACGGTTTTTGCTACTATCATTATTGGTTCAATGGAAAAAAACTGCTGGAAAAGCCCATTGAAGCACTTCTTGAGGACAAGGAGCCGGACTTTCCATTCTGTCTTTCATGGGCAAACGAGCCTTGGTCAAGAGCCTGGGAAGGCAAAGAAACACAGGTACTGATGCCTCAAGTTTATGGTGCTGAACCTGAATGGAAGGAGCATATAGATTATCTTATAAAATTCTTTAAAGACCCAAGATATATAAAGATCGACAACAAGCCAGTTTTTTTAATATACCGCACATCAAGCATCCCTGATCTTGACAGGATGATAGAATTGTGGACCAAAGAAGTAAAAAACTCGGGCTTGCAAGGTATATATCTTATTGAAACTCTGAACTCATTCCAGAAGGTATCAAATACTGAATTATCCGATGCAGTTATGGAATTTGAGCCAATGTTTACGATAAAACATGAAATAAGCCCGGCTGCCAAGATAAAAAGGTTATTGAATAAAAAAACGGGTCAACCGGATATTCTGGATTTCAATTCAATATGGAATATCATACTCAAAAGAAGGAATGTGTATGGCAAAAAAACCATCTTCAGGGGAGCATTTTCAGGCTGGGATAATTCACCCCGAAAAGGCAAAAAAGCTACCATTCTCAAGCACGGATCTCCCGGAAAGTTTGGGCATTATTTGAGACAGCTTGCACAGCAGAAAACAAGAATAAACATAAATGAAGATTACATATTTATAAATGCATGGAACGAGTGGGCTGAAGGGGCTTATCTCGAGCCGGATTGTTCCACGGGATTCGCATATCTTGAAGAAATCAAGCGGTTAGTGAATGAAACAAATACAGGAAAAGAGGGTAAAATTCATGGATATCTCAGTAGTAATAGTTACATATAATAACAGGGATCTTGTAACAGACACAATAGCCTCCCTATATAAAAGCAGGTGCAGCTGCGCCTTTGAAGTCATTGTCGTAGATAATGACTCGGTGGATCACACCGCATCGGCAGTCGAGCACAGCTATCCCAATGTGAAAGTAATAAGAAGCAGCAAAAATCTGGGGTTTTCCAGAGCAAACAACATAGGCATATCGAAAGCCTCCGGCAAATATATCTTACTGCTGAACCCTGATGTAATTATGTTTGATGATGTATTGGACAAAATGGTCAGGTTTATGGATCAAAATCCCGACTGCGGTGCGTCATCCTGCAAACTCCTGAATCCGAACGGATCTTTGCAGTATTCCGTAAGGAGATTTGCAGGCTTTGTTGATATACTCCTGTGCAGAACTCCTTTAAAGAAATTTGTTCCTGAGGCTGTAAGAAACAAAGTGGACCATTACTATCTCATGAAGGATTGGGATCATAATGAAATTATGGAAGTGGATTGGTTTTTAGGTGCCTTCATGCTGTTGAGGAAGGAAGCACTGCAGAAAGTAGGCGGCCTGAACGAAAAGTTTTTTATGTATTTTGAGGATGTAGACCTGTGTTACCGTATCCGCAAAGAAGGCTATAAGGTAATGTATTACCATAGTCCCAGCATTGTTCATATCTATAGCCAGGATAGTGTAAAAAGCTTTGGAAAGATGTCGCTAGTCCACTTATCCAGCTGCTTTAAGTTCTATATGTCACATATTAAGCTGTTATTTCACTCCCTATATTTTATAAACAATAATCAGCACAAGGAGGAAATGAGTTCATTATGAAAGGAATAATACTGGCAGGCGGTGCAGGTACCCGCCTTCATCCTTTGACACTTGCAGTATCAAAACAGCTGCTACCTATATACGACAAACCGATGATATATTACCCACTGTCCGTCCTGATGCTTGCAGGTATAAAGGAAATATTGATTATATCTACTCCAAGAGACCTTGTTCTTTTCAAATACCTGCTAAAAGACGGAAGCCACCTTGGAGTAAAGCTTGAATACAAGGTTCAGGAACAGCCTCGCGGCCTCGCTGAAGCATTCATAATTGGCAGCGACTTTATCGGTAACGATTCGGTAGCATTAGTGCTGGGGGATAACGTCTTTTACGGACAAAGCTTCAGCAGTACGCTTGATAAGGCTGTATCACGTCTGGATTCAGCGACAATTTTCGGATATTACGTTAAGGATCCGACTGCCTATGGGGTAGTGGAATTTGACCAGGACGGAAATGTTCTGTCTATTGAGGAGAAGCCAAAGAAGCCTAAATCACACTATGCAGTGCCAGGCTTATACTTTTACACAAATGAAGTAATTGAAATAACAAAAAATCTTAAGCCCTCTGCCAGAGGAGAACTCGAAATAACAGATGTCAATACTGAGTTCCTTAAAAGGAACAAGCTTAAAGTCGAAATCATGGGCCGCGGGATGGCCTGGTTTGACACAGGAACCTATCAGGGACTGCTGGAAGCAGGTAATTTTGTAGAAGCAGTTCAAAAAAGACAGGGACTGTATATAGCTTGTGTGGAAGAAATCGCGTATATAAAGGGTTTTATCGGAAAGGAACAGCTGCTTTCACTAGCATCTAATCTGGATAAGACAGATTACGGCACTTACCTGAAAGAACTTGCTGTTTGATTTATTCAAATATACGAAAGGTGTTACAGCATATGCCCAAAGTTTCAATAATTATTCCTGTATATAAAAGTGAAGCTTACCTCCATAAATGTCTCAGTTCAGTAGTCAATCAAACACTAAGGGATATAGAAATAATCGTAGTAAACAACGCTTCCCCGGACAACAGCCAGTATATCATTGATAAATTTGCAGAAAGCGATACCCGTATAAAACTGATAAAAAATAAAGAAAATGAGGGTATATGCCAGGCAAGGAATGCAGGTCTGAAAATAGCTGAAGGTGAATATGCAGGCTTCCTTGATGCTGATGACTGGGTAAAGCCTCAAATGTTCGAATCCATGTACCGTGCAGCAGTAAAAAATTCGGCGGACATGGTAATATGCAATTCCAGAAGTGTCTGTGAGGGCAGAGTACATCCCCCGAGATTTAGTATTGCTAAGGAGTTGATTCACCTAGAAAAAACAGGCTTTGATAACTACATGTACAACTACTATTTCCCTAACAGACATGGTTATGAAAACTGGAACAAGCTTTACAAGCTTGGTATTATCAGAAAAAATGATATAAGCTTCGACGGAAGAATTACATTTGCCGAGGATGCTTTCTTCAACCTGGAATATTTGCTGTTTACAAACACGATTTGCTGTCTGGATATACCCTTACATTTTTATCTGAACAGAAAAGATTCCTTTATAAACATAAAAAATCCCCGGCTTTTGCAGGATTCTCTATTACTATTGGATGAGTTTTATAGAAAAGCCTGCCTAAAAAAGAAACTGCACTTAATAGAAGCAGTTTATCCGTACCTTACCTACCATTGCATAGACTATGTTTTTTCTGCAAGAATCCGTAAAGAAAATACAAGTATACGGAATCTGAACACGGAATTCTTCTTGCTTAAAGAATTTCCCTTCGTGGAGCAGTGCATGGACAGAATTCACTGTGAACGGAAAACTATAGGCAAATATATAAGCTCACTGCTTATTTTAAAAAGATCGTATTTCCTACTGTCATTTTATAAGTATATACAAAAAAAACTTCTGGCATAAAGTTAGGAGATAAATATATGGATGTTAATCAAAAAATAATAATTGATCTTCTGTCTTGCGTACTCCGGAAGAGAGTGCCAGATGAGAGTATAGTAAAAGGTGCAGAATGGAATGCTCTATGGAAGGAAGCCAGAGCTCACGATATATCTGCTATGCTATACCCTGCTCTGAAAAATCTTACTGCTTTTAAAAAGCAGAGTAAGGAGCTGCAGGATAAATGGCAGCGTTCAGCACTGGTAGCTGCATCAATGCAGAGTTATTGCTTCATGGAAATTGTGAGAGTATTCGAGGCATTCAAGGAGAATGGCATTTCTGTTATTGCACTGAAGGGGCTTATTCTCAGGAAACTATACCCTCAGCCTGAGCTCCGCACAATGGGCGATGCCGATATTCTGGTACATAATGAAGATTTAGGCCGTGTGAGGGATTTACTTACAACCATGGGATATACCCCCGATAGCGACAACGAGGTGCATATCCACTTCAATCATCCAAATTGTCTTCCTATAGAAGTACACTGGTCACTGATCAATGAAAGATTTGTAAAAGGTGCTGAAAAATGGGAAAAAACTGTATGGGAAAATTCTGTGCCGGCAGACGGACTCGGTGGGTCCGCTCTGATGCTTTCTCTTGAAGATCACATACTCCATCTTTGTCTTCACATGGCAGTTCACATAATGCATTCTGGTTTTGGTCTGCGTCAGCTCTGTGATCTGGTCTTGCTTATCGAATCGGCAAGTAAAGATATTGACTGGGACTTATTCTGCCAGAAGGCAAAGTTCTGCAGATTGGAACGCTTTACATGGGCAATCCTTCAGGTATGCAGCAAGTTCTTCAACCTGGAGGTTCCGGAGCCTGTAAAAAAACTTACCCATGGAGACAGCAAGTATATACAGCTTCTGGAATATGACGTATTCTCATCGGGAACCTACGGTAACAAAACCTCAGTAAGGCAAATGGGTAATTTGCTTCTTAGAGATGAAAATTATAAAAATTCCGACCCATCAGCCGGAAAACTAAAATACTACTTTAAGCTCGCTTTCCCATCTTCACTGGAACTTGGTGAAAAATACAATTATGCCAGAAGGCATCCCATACTCCTGCCTGCAGCGTGGATTCAGCGGCTTATCAGGAGTCTGTACCGCAAGGATTTGTCGATATCCGACAAACTTGCTCTACCGGAGCTTTATGGCAACCGTGCTAAGCTGATTGACTGGCTGAATCTGAAATAAGCTTTTCGCCATGTTCAAAAATACATCCATCCTCAAGCTTCATTACCCTATTGCATATTTTTAAAGCCGATGGACGGTGTGTGATTATTATGCATGTACGGGCCGGACTCAATCTCTTAATAGAATTCAGTACTTTCATCTCAGTATCTGCATCCAATGCCGAGGTAGCCTCATCCAGAACAAGCACCGGAGTCTTTCTGAGTAGTGCGCGGGCTATAGAAAGACGCTGTGCTTGTCCTTCGGAAAGTCCTAGTCCCCTTTCTCCGATTTTTGTATCAAGGCCGTCTTTCAAATCGTGTACAAACTCCCATGCGCAAGCTGTGCGGAGTGCATCAGTCAGCTCCTTTTCTGTTGCATTTATGTTGCCAAGCCTGAGATTTTCGGAAATAGTACCGGAAAATAAAGTATTGCCTTGCGGCACATAAGATACCAATGTACGGTTTGAAGCTGATGCCTCAGCTTTTTCACCATTCTCATCATAAAAGAAGAGTTTACCGTTAGCAGGTTTAAGCAGTGAAAGCAGCAAACGTATAATTGTAGTTTTTCCTTCACCGGAAGACCCGACAACTGCGACAATTTCCCCGGGTTTTATATCAAAATTTACATTCTTTACCACCGTTTTATCATCTTCATATGCAAAGCTGAGATTTTCAATGCTTATACCCGCTCTATCCCAGCCAAGAGGTGTTTCTTCCCCTCTCTCCCGCGGTAATTTCTCAAGTTCCATCAGCCTGCAGGCTGAAGCCTCGGCAGCTACCAATTGCGGAAATGTACGGGCTAGTCCGATAAACGGGGTTTGGATCTGCCCGACTAACTGAAAGAAAGCCGTAAGTGTACCAAAAGTGGCTGTGCCTTGAAACAACCTCATAGCTCCCCATGCAAAAGCAAGCAGATATCCTATCCAATACCCTATGGAAAGCATCGAATAAGAAACTACACCCAGTCTGTTTCGCCGCAGCACTAGACCCACACGGCTGCTCTGAAGCTTACCAAGCTGCTGGCTGCTCTGCTCTTCCAGGCAGAAGGTTTTCACAATCAGCATGTTTTGTATTGATTCATGAATAAACGCCCTATACCTGCCTTCTGCTTCCTGTATGTTCAAATGCAGTCTTTTAAGCTTTTTTCCGAAGTAACGGTAAAATATCAGGCTCACCGGACTGATTACAAAGGCCAGCACAGCTAGTACAGGGTCAAAAAATATTAAAGTAGCAAACGCTGCCACTAACCGTACACCCAGGGAAAACATACCCGGAAGAATACTGACAATCCCATTTGCCACTACACCGATATCACTTGTCATACGTGTCAATACATCATCACTGTGATACCGGGAAAAGCTCATCCATTCAGCCTTTCCGAGGCACTCAAAGAGTTTCTGACGGATATTGTTTGACATTTTCTCCGATACGGAAACTGTCAAAACTGAATCTCCGGCATTTAACGCTACTTGTGCAATAATCAGGAGGGCAAAGATTATCACTGCTCGTATGGCTTTATCAGCATCTTTCTCCACGGCGGAATCAACAAGGTCTTTCGATACTATTGCCGAGCTTACAGAAAATACAGACAGCAGGACACCTATTACAAGTATTAATACCAGAGAAAAAATAAATGGCCTTATTTGTATACCTACCCATTTTACTACTTTAATTAGCTCCTTCAACCCATGACTCTTCAGTTTCATCTCCTAACTCCCCTCAAACGCCTGTATGTATTGATAATAAAACACCTGAATGGCAGCATCCGGAGCCATAAAGCAGAAAGTAACCTCCACCAGGTAGAAGAACAACATATTCTTTTCCCCTTCCTCCAGACGGCAGTCACAACAGCAGTCAACTGTTCAGGTGCCAGTGGCCCCTCAATCCATTGCTGTGCATCGCCTACCATATAAAAACAATCTGCTTTCTTTGTTAGTACACGGTGCAGTATATATTCTCCGGTACGTCTCTTAATAAGTACGATATCTCCTCTGCATATGGAATCAAAGCATGTTTTTGAAAGCTCTACGCAATCCTCACCCTCTCTAAGAAAGGGATACATGCTCCACCCGGTTACAGTAATTTTCACAGAAGTATCTGTCTGCAGTATTTCTGATATCACGGGAAACATATCTCCCGCCTTCACTCTTTTTACTTCACACATTGGTATACCAACTCCATTGCTTGTCTATCCGGCCTGCATTTAAGCAAGTAAACAGGTGTTGCAGCAACTATCCTTTCAAAAGAATCCATGGCAAGATTCATCATATTATTATCAAAATAAGGTAGGAAACATCTTGCCATAAGCCTATATACAGCCTCTCTGTCAGAAATTCTGCATATTGAATTATCCGGGGCCTGTTCCAGTACAACAATGGCTGTAAGGGGCGCTCTCCTGTTTATGAACTTGTCTGTTGACCCTGCCCACGGTGTACCATAAACAAAGGCTCTTCCATCATGCAGGCGTATTGCAGGAGAATCATCATTAAGAACTCTTACCGAATCTCCCATATACGTCTCCCACAATCTTACATGAGTAGACTTTCCGGTCCCTGACGGCGCAGAAAACACAATTCCCTTGCCCTCAAAATCTATGGAAGACGCATGCATTACTATTCCCTCGTGTTTTAGTATCCGGTTCCTGAATAAGACACCTAAAATATGAAAAGAAATGTATTCTCCCGGAATTATATTATTAAAGCCGTAACTGGCATCATTTTCATAAGTAATAGAAGTATTTCTCCACTCTTCATCAGTATCAAACATTGATACTATATGACCCTTTATTTCCGAGCGCCTGTAGCCGGAAAACCCGCCTTGACTGCTAGGTCTCCTGAACCACTTCACTACGTCATCCATCAGCAGTTCCCCGTCAGGAACATTGATACTTTCTTTTATCTTGAAATCGACTTTTAAATCGGAATTTTTTTTATCATTTGATAAAAAAGGACTCATACGGTTTGCTAAATACGAATTATCACCATTAATACCAATAGTAATATCAGCAACTTCATATTGCGAATACAAAGCAATTCCTCCTCACGTGAAAAAATACCACAATCCTGCCCTGTAAAACCATGGCAGGATTGCAGTTTCATCCTGTTCCTTTTAGCCGTTAAGTCCTTCCCACCATTTGTATATTGTTTTACCACCGTCAATGGTACATGCGCCATCCTTCAGTACACAGGGACTTCCTGCCAATCTTTCTTCAGCTCTTAGTTCAACATATTGGAAAACCGGCTTTACATAGACTTTCACTCAATTCACCTCCTTAATGAAAAAATCAGACTTAATGAAGTTATCAATTCACATTAACAACTTTAAATCATGTACCCTAGAAGTTATTATGGGCAGTAAACACTACCCCGTCCGGAGTTACCGTGTCCACTAGGCAGGTACCGTTGCATACGCTCCCTGCCAGCCTTTCTTCTGTTCTGAGTTCTATACACTCAAAGACCGGTTTGATGTAAATTTTCATAAACTTCACCTCCTTTAGTAGATTTATGTTATATATAAAGCACCTTGTTCCCTAGCATACCAGTCGTTATAGACCATACATCCGGTAAGTATAAAGGGGCATAAGGTACTTTAATCAAATATAACCTGTCTGGATGAAAATTTATGATTTTCACAGATTTATAATGTTTTTGCGGGTTACTACCTCCATTCTCTTATGTGCCGTTTCACACAGATATGGTGCAGGTTTATCATAGCAACCTGTTTCAGTTAGAAGTCTTGCAGGGCAGCGTGAACAATACTCCTTTACAGAGCATTCCGAACACGGATCACAGTTAGGTATGACAGAACAAAGCTTCTTCAGTCCCTCCCAGGCTTGTAAAAACCCAGTCTGTAAAGGATAGGTTTCCGGTTTGTTCATTATTCCGCATGCAAGCATCCGCCCATTCCAGGATATCCAGAAGCCGCATTTCCCTGCAGAGCAGCGGAAGGGATCCTCTTTTTCTGAACTTGGTGCCAATAGTTCTCCATTTGATTTCCCGCTTTGCTCATAATCATCCAGATTATCGTATGTAGCCGGATCCAGCGTTATCTCTCCATGCTTCCTTTTATTATATTCGGTAATACTCATCTCATATTCGGCCAGTTCTTCCGGAGACAAGCGCTCTCCTTCAGGGTCTGAGCAGCATCCCTCTCTCCTCGGGGAAATATAGTTGACAACCCCGAATTTAATATTTCTCTTTTCAGCAAATGCAGCAATTCTATTGAATTCATCCTTATTGCCCCTGACTACCGTCGTTTTGACTTCTACAACTATTCCCTCGGCAATAAGCAGGTCAATCCCCCGTACTGTCCGTTCATATCCATCTGCAAAGCCACACACCTTTTCATACATTTCCGGTGTCGAACCGTAAAGAGTAACACTAACCTTCGACGGCGGCCTTTTTCCGAGCCACTTCGCAATTTCCGGAGTAATCATTGTTGCATTCGTATAAATCTGAATAATAAAACCCATTTCGGAAATCTGTTCATAAATTTCCTTAAAATCTTCACGCAAAAAAACCTCTCCACCAGTCAAAAGCAGAAATAGAACTCCTGCATCCCGCATCTCTTTTGCAAGGCGTATCCATTCCTCTGCCGAACGCTCATTTGCCATTGTCTGCTTATCGTTTACCGGCTGACACACATAACACATTTTGCATTTGAGGTTGCACCTGGGTGTCAGTTCAAATGCTCCGGATATCGGCAATCGCTTTTCTTTGGCGGCCGAAATCAGTTTATTGGTCAATTCCGTCCATGTATGAAGCATTTATTCTATCAATCCTTTCTGCTCCAAAGCCGCTATCAGCTCATGGATATCCTCTCTTGCTGTATCCTCGTCAATATCATATTCCGATGTTATGATACTGATCAGCTCCTCTGTCTCCGCTCCTGCATCAAGCATCTTCCATATAAGTGCGCCACTTTCACTCAGGGTCATTAATCCATTGAACTCAACTACTCTCTGCCCAAGTGGAACTACTATCCATGATCCTGCAACCTCGCGCAGCATAAAACCACTCTTAATCTGCATCTATACCCTCCGTAATTCAAAATAAGTATTGTGCCTCCCGGGTTAGCACAATGAATCAGCTTAACGAATACTCTTACAGGTTACATTCACTGCCTGGTATAAATAAAATTCCCGTATTTAGGATATAGCGGAACAATACAGGAATTTTTCTTCTAAAAGCACCATGCTGTTTACTAATAAATACTATATTACCATATTATTACAAACTCATAAAGATAATTTTAAAATTTTACAGTTTTATTGACACTACCGTTTATATCTGCGTACTACCAATCATGCAATATTAAGTCTTGAGAAATAATGCTGCTGCGGCTGGTTTTGCGGCTATGTAACCGTATTTTCCAGGTCTGTCTTTCCGCTTTATATGGATTAATCATTGCCCTTTTGAGAGGAAATATTCCCCTTATTATATATTTATAAAGTATTATTATCTTTGACTTGATGAAAATCCGCCATTAATGTATAATATTTCCAGTAGTTTTATGGATGGTGTTTAAAATATTTTTAGACGGATGGTACTGATTATGGATAAATATGCAGTAATTATGGCAGGTGGCGGTGGTACAAGATTTTGGCCCATATCAAGGCAGCATAAACCGAAGCAGCTCTTGAATATAAGCGGAAATGATGTAATGATAAATGAAACTATCAAGAGGCTATTACCACTGATAGACATTCGAAACATCTATATAGTTACTAATGAAAAGCAGGGTGAAATCATAGGCAACCTGATAATGAAGGATTTCCCGAAGGAAAACATACTGTATGAGCCTGTGGGAAGAAATACTTCGGCCTGTATTGCTTATGCAGCCTTTACTATCAGAAAAAAATCGGAAGATGCAGTCATGTGCATCCTTCCCTCCGATCACTATATTTCGGATGAAAATAGATTCATCAAGCTTATGGATAGTGCCTTTAGAAGTGCAAAAACAACAGACAAGCTAATAACTATAGGCATCAAGCCTTCCTTTCCCTCGACAGGGTACGGATATATCCGCTACAACAAGGAAATGGACAAAACAGCGGATTTTATGTATCCGGTGGAAGAATTTGTAGAAAAGCCGAACATTACTCTTGCCAAGAGTTATCTTGAAGACGGGAATTACCTTTGGAACAGCGGCATGTTCATCTGGAGGGCTTCTATAATTTTGGACAACATAAACAGATATATGCCCAGGCTTTATAAAAGCTTTAACAATATATACGAGCATATCGGCACAAAGTCAGAAAAAGAGATGCTGGGAAAAATCTACCCGTCACTGCAAAGTATATCCATTGATTACGGAATTCTTGAAAGAAGCGATGATGTCATGGTAATTCCGGGCGAATTCGGATGGAACGACGTAGGAAGTTGGGACTCCCTTGGTTTTATTTTTCCTACGGATGAAAATGGCAACATAGTAAAGGCAAAACACATAGGACTTGATACAAAAAACTCAATAATATATAGCAGCGGAAAGCTGATTGCAACTATCGGACTTGAAAATCTCATCATAGCAGATGCCGGCGATGCCATACTTATATGTCCGAAAGAAAAAGCACAGGATGTAAAGGCTCTGGTAGAAAAACTTAAGTCCTGCGATATGGGGGATTACATATAGTTCTCCTTCCTGCTTGAAAGATGATTTATGCACTTGACGCAACGTATTAACCTATATATTGATACACAAGCTCTACAGCATCTTTATCCGGCTTGCATTTAAGCAGATAAACAGGCGTAATCTCAATAATTTTCCCTAAAATATCTATAGCTCTCTCCATAAGCTCCCTTCCACAATACGTAAGGAAGCATCTTGGCATAAGCCGTTCTACAGCTTCATGGCACCTGAGCGTGCGTATACTATTCTCCACTGCCTGTTCCAGTACTATAATAGCTGTTAAAGGGACGCTATGATTCAGGAAGTCCGGCGTCTTCCCACTCCAGGGTGTACCGGATACAAAAGGCCGTTCGTCCAGCAGCCTTACCGCAGGACGGTCCCCGTTCAGTATCCTTGCTCCCATATGAGTTTTCCAAAGATTTGCCTGGGTCGATTTACCGGTCCCCCCAGGAGCAGAAAACATAATACCTCTGTCTTTCCATTCTATAGCAGCTGCATGCATTACAATACCCCGATGAAACGGTATACAGCTGCAGAATAATATTTCACTCAGTATACCGGTAGCCGCGCGTTCACTGTGATGATTATCCTTAATATATGAAATTGTCGCACAACTCCAACCTTCATTTGCATCAAGCCTGGATATGACCCTATCGCAATCATCCACTCCAATAAACGCAGACAGGCTGTTATTCCCATCTGTTCCTATGGCCCACTCTACCCCACCGTCTATCGTTGTCTGTCCTTTAGGTCTATAAATTTTATCAATACTTTTCAGTGAGATTTTCAAATCCGGCCTTCCTCTCTTCTGTGTGAAAAATGGTTCAAACCGGCCCAGCATATATGTATTGTCGGCTTCTATTTCAATAAGGACGCCTGCAATATCAGCTCTAAACATGGAAAACAGTCCTCCAAAAATCTCATCGGGATGTAAGCATGTTGTCTTTATTTAGTCGTGTCCGTTTATATTGCCTGCATCCCGACACTTACTAAGGCAGCTGTACAAGCAGCATATACAGTCAAAGCGATTATCCTAGAAACTGGCTCCCTGCCTGCTGTTGGTAATATTGCAGGTTATGTCCTTGCTTCCATTGTTTCTGTCTTTATAGCAGTTGTCTGCCAGTCTTTCCTCCGATAATAGTTCTACAAATGTAAATGTTGGTTTTACATATTTTTTCATCATATTCACCTCCTATTATTTTTATAAAGCTTCCTTAATCTTGCATGTTCACACAGGTATTTTGAAGGTATATCAAATGAGCCTGTTTCATTTTTCAGTGCAGCAGGGCATGTCATACAGTAATCCTTCAATTCACACTCCCTGCACTCTTTGCAATGAGGTGTCGAGTTACAGAGTTCCTGCAAATATCTCCATGCTTCGTAGAAGCCCTTTTCGGACGGTAAAGTGTGTGGAGAATCTGCCAACCCGCAGGGAAGCATCCTGCCGTCCCAAGTAATCCAGAAAGCGCAGGTGCCCGCCGTACAATAAAACGGACTGTTACCTTCTTTAACTGGTGCATCAGCAGCAGTTGATTCATCATCCGACTTGCCGGCAAACGCTTTTCCGCCTGTCCCCGCACTGCTTGATATATCATCCGCCCTGTTACGGAAATACTCTTCTACCTTTATTTCATACTCGACTAACTCCCGGGGAGATAAGCGCTCTACCCCTGACAGTCTATTATGTTCATCCCTGCGTGGAGACACATAATTAACAATGCCGAGTTTTATCCCCCTGTCTCCTGCAAGCTCTGCTATCTTCTCAAAGTCACTGCTGTTATCATGTATCACGGTTGTTCTTAATTCCAGAGTAATTCCCTCTTCCCTAAGGAAATCTATACCCCGTATGGCACTTTCAAAGCCCTCTGCATATCCGCAAACTTTTGAATATGCCTCCTTCGAAGCACCGTATAATGATACTTCCATTTTTAAAGGCGGGATTTTTCCCAGCCACTTCGCAACATCCGGCGTTATCATAGTTGCATTGGTATATATTTCGATACCAAAACCCATTCCTGACATTTCTTCATATATCTCTTTAAAATCCCTCCGCAAAAAAACTTCGCCTCCGGTTAGCAGTAGGTAAAGCATGCCGGCATCACGCGCCTCACCGGCGAGTTGTATCCATTCCTTTGCAGAAAGCTCGTGTTCTATGGCTATTCTGTCTCCAGCCGGACGGCAGACATAACACATTTTACATTTAAGATTACAGCGTGCGGTTAGTTCAAACTGTCCAGTTATTGGTACCTTCCTGTCTTTTGCCTGCTTCACCAGTTTGTTGCCCAGTTGACTCCATGAAATACCCACTATTCACAAAGCCCTCTTTCTAGCATATTGGAAATAAACTCCTGAACATCAGCTCTTGCGGTAGCCTCATCGATATCATACTCTTTCAAAACAAGATCAACCAGTTCATCCTCATCAGCGCCTTCTTCCAGCTTCCGCCAGAGTGATGCTCCACTCTCGCTTAAAGTCATTAGCCCATTGAATTCTACTACCCTTTTCCCTAAAGGCACAACTATCCATGACCCTGCGACTTCCCTCAGCATGAACCCGTCTTTGATTTTCATCAGCACTCCCCCTAAACGACAATTAAGTCCCCAAGCAAAAATATATTTTCTGTCTATATTCCCATATTATAACATATCTGTAGTTTGTATGTAATACCATTTATCTATTCCAATGCAGACAATCGCCTTTATCGTCCACTATATATCGCTTCTTCAAATAACTTCCCCTACATTATTATCCAGTGTCCAATTTTTAAATCGGTAATACTTATTAATTTTGCCTCCCCAAACTCTTTTGTTACAGATCCTCTCGTCATCGCCTGAGTAAACTTCTTCCATATAAGCCTCCCACGATGTTTCTTTATTTCATCTTTTATTTCTCTTTTATAATCCATGACCGGACACCATTTTTAAATATTCCCCCAGGCGTTAGCATTCCTGCTAAAAACATTCCTGTTTCTCTTCCACCTGTATCATTGATTGACATATCTTCCTGGAACAATTTATTTAGCTCAAGCCATTCATCTCTTTCTTGTTGAGTAGTTGCAAAATACCAACCAAAGTTAAGTTCTAATAGCATTGTTTGAACACAATCCACTAAAGTTTGCATCACTAGTTTTCCAAACTGGCGAAACAATGCTTGTTGCTGGACGGTATTCTATTGGTGTATCTTCACCCGTCCCCTTTGTAATCGTACCGCTTATCGCCTTCTGAGTCCACTCAAGCAGGGTATTAGTCTATAACCGATATCTTGGCAAAGTATGTATATATGGTGTCATAGTAAGGCCCATTCCGGTCTACGCCTGCAAACAATTTCTTTATATCGGTTGCAGCCCCGTTTATATATATCCTACTATAATTCTGAATTGATATATATATCCTTTTTACTCCCTTGTAATACTCTCCATGGACTGCCGCACTTGTGAATCCGTAATAGGTTTTGCTAGATAGTAATATGTTTGTGCAAAACCCTTTATTCTACTGGGGTAGACCGGAATTGAATGGGTTATAATATTGAAAGGTACTGCTTTATATTCTATATGTAGCAATTTGCGTAAAATAGCAGATTTGATGACCTGCAATGATGCATAGGACAAATTTTCAAAAACAAGGATGGAATACTCTAAGTGAGTCTCCCACCTATTTGTAAAGTACTAAGAATAAGATATCTTCTATTTTGATTTATTTTCTTTATTTATTTTTTTAATTTTATCAATTCTTGAATCAGCTTTAAACTCATTATAAAAATCATCTACCGTCCTTGCATCACTTAATCTTACGATAAAAGAGGCCGGAAGAATAGTAGCATTCTCTCCCTCAAATAGCTTTTCACTCCCAAATAATTTTGCAGCTTTTTTAACTTGTTCTTCCTTAGTCACTAATTTATAGGTATTTACACTCTTGTGATTATCTAATACCATCTTAAGGGCATCAACTTCTGCATCTTTCAGTTCTACTTTACAGAATAATTCAACATTTGCATCTGATAATTCTTGCGTTGTAGCTTTAGAAGTTATGGTAGCTTTGTTATTATCTTTAAAGCAAGTAGTAAAATTAAGAGAAAGAAGAACAACTAAAACAGAAATTAATAAAAATTTCATTTTGCTTAGCATATAAATTCCTCCTGTTAGACTTCAATAAACAATAAAATTCCCCGGAAAACATAAGTTAACCGGGGAGTAAACCATCATTTTGCAAAAGGGTCATGCTCTATTATCATTTTTGGTAATGATTCCTTTAATTCTTTGGCTAACTCAGATATCTCATTTTTTTCTTCACCGTTTAATTGTAATTCCGATGAATTATTAAGTGCTTTTTCCACCGCACTCATAACTATGTTGTACTGACCAATAAAAATTCTATTACCGTATTTTTGAATATTCTTGCCAATAATCAAAGAAAAAACTACATATTCTGTTAATCCTTCCGACATTGAACCCTCATATGCATCAAAGCAAACAGTACCTGTTTCAATCGGACTGTTATAATAATTTCTTGGCATTTTCACTTCAAAGGTATAGCCGATAAAATCTTTTATTTCCGCCAATGTATAATCTCTCACAAAATCACTCCTTTAAGGTACTAGTCTCACATTGTTATTGTGAACAACCTCAATTGTTATATTTTTATATTTCTGAAGGAGTTGAATCACCACGTCCTGACAACTTAAACACGGTTCTAACTCTGTGAATAATTTAATTGTACCTGTTGCATTTACGTCGTTACCTAGTTGCTTTGCTATGTCGTTAAGTATCTTATACTCAGAGTCAATGTCTCTTAAAGTTCTTCTTCCGTCAGATGTCATTGCATAACATGCTTGAAAAATCGGGTTTGTTGGTTTAACAGATATATCTGCAACTGCATCTTTTGCTAAACGTGCATCATCAAGTACATCGATTAAATTATGTGCATAAAATTCATTTTTAAGTCCATAAATATCAACTTTTGCTAAAGCTACAGTTCCTCCTTTTTTCAAATCGCTTGGCAATAGCCCCCTTATTTGTTTTACTCTATCCATCATAGAGAACTCTGTAATTGCATTAATTATCCTAATTGAACGCCTTGACGCTGCATTTGCTGCTGCATCAGCTATATTTCCACCCTTAATTAGAACTTTTGCTTCGTCACCATACTTTAGTACACCGAATACAGGGAGTATGCCAACCACATCTAATGCAAACTGAGTGCCATGTTCTCTGCTCCATTCCCAATGCGTTATATCATATGATACATCTCTTATATCACCAGGCAAGTCTATTCCAATTACCCCTGTTAACACTTGACCAATTGTACCAGACAGAGTAACATTGTCATAGTAATTTCCTTGAATAACCTGTCTAGCCCCACCTTTAACATCTTCCTTCACAGTGCTTGCTATCAAGCCAGTAAGATACTCACTGAAACCAGAAATTGTACCATACTTCAGATATTGTTCAATTTTTTCAGCAACAATTTCAGCCTTCTCATATTCTCCATTTTTTATCAATTCATTTCTAACTAAGCAAGTATAATAAATTCCTTCCCAAGCCTCACCAATAGCATTTTCATTAAGGAAATCTCCACTAAATCTAAAAGGTAAGCCCATATTTCTAGCAATATTGAACTTTATATATTCAGGCTTTGTTTTAAGAGAATTTAATTCTGGAGCAAGCTTCTGTAAAAAATTTTGAGAGCTTACAATTTGAATATACTCGTTTGAATTAACTACTTTATTGTAATACTCATTTATTATTGGTTCAGCTGTAGTCCAACTCCCCCTTGTATTACTTATTCTATCAGATTCATTATGGATAATACCAGCCTTTTCTGCAAATACATCATCGTCAAGTGGCTCTGGATTACCCGTCCCCTTTGTAATCGTACCGCTTATCGCCTTCTGGGTCCACTCAAGCAGGGTATTAGTCTTTGCACTGTCTATCAGGCTGCCATACCTCGACTTCAGCCACACTTCCCCATCATAGTACTCGCTTACAAAGTT